>CALVPU010000154.1 GCA_944353735.1 uncultured Eubacteriales bacterium
AGCCCATCGCACCTGCTGGAGCTGCTCTTTTTCGGCAGCGCGCCGACGCCCGAGGCGGAGCGGCTGCTGACGCCGGCGCGCACGGCGGTCGAGCGCGACGGCGTGCTCGTGACGGTTGACGAATACCTGCTCGACGGCGCGGACCTGTACGTGCGCTGGACGGTGGAGAACCGCCGCGGCGAGCCGCTCCTGCTGATGGTATCCGACCTCGATGCCGGCGGTGCGGCGATGCCGATTGGCGAGGACAACCTTGCCGACTGGCTGTTTGCCTCGGGCGTGCTGCTGGACGCGGCGCACCCCGCCTATTCGGCGACCAGCCGCCTGAACTTCGACGATTCTGCGCCGGAGAGGGCGTTCGACGTGTCGTTCACGGCGTCGCTTCTGCGCCCGCTGGCGCCGGTAACGGAATGCGATTCGGCGGAAGCGTCCGGCGGCGCGCCGGTCTTCCTGACCAACGAGATCGATGGGCGGACGGTGTACGACGCGGTTTCCGGCATTGAGCGCATCGACGGCGGACTGGCGATGCACACGCCGCTGGAGGCGCTGAAGGACGGCTGGTCGCTGGACGCGCTGGTGGAAGTCCTGGCTGCGCAGGGCTATGCCGAGGAGGTCGCGCGCATTCCCGTGACCTTCCGCGTCGCGCCGGATGGGCGTAACATCGTCCACACCGACATCGTTGGCGCGCGGACGTTCACATTTGACGACTTCACGCTGACCGTCGAGCGCGCCGACTTCACTGCCGCGGGCGTGAACATTCGCTACCGCATCCGCCCGAACGGCGGCGATCCGTGGCAGTGCGCCGCGGCGGACCTCTGGTTCGAGGTGCTGCCCGAGGGCGAGGCGGTGGAGAACGCCTTCATGCAGAGCAAGAGCAGCGAGGGCGGCGAGCTGGTCGGCGAGATCGTGGCGCGCGCCTCGTCCGGCATTCCGGAGTGGGTACGGCTGCTGCCCTACGAGGAAGAAAGCGGACGGACGCTGCCGCAGTACGCCGTCGATATCCGGCTCCGGCGGACGCGCTGAGCGGCGCGACCGGCGAAGATTCCTGTACGGCGGCATCGAAGCGCCGGTGCGCGCTTGTCTGCGCGGGCGGGGGAAGGTTCCTCCGCCCGCGCCGCTGTGCGCTTGACGCTTCCCGCGCGACGTTGTATAATTGAAGAAACGCATTTGAACCCCGCCCCGCCGCGGCGGGAAGGGCAAGATTTTGGGAAAGCGAGGCGCGAAATGTACACTTCCAAATTGCAGAGCGACCGCGTGGACGCGTTGGCGCGCGCGTTCCTCTCGCTCGAGACCATGGAGGACTGCTACAGGCTGTTCGAGGACCTGTTCACCATCCGCGAGGTGCAGGATCTCGCCCAGCGGCTGGAGGTCGCGCAGATGCTCATGGAACACGCCACCTATACCGCAATCGTCGAAAAGACCGGCGTCTCCACGGCGACGATCGGGCGCGTCAACCGCGCGCTCAGCTATGGCGCCGACGGCTACCAGCGCGTGCTGGCGCGCATGGGCGCGCCGGAGAGCGCGCAAAATCCTGAACAGGCGCCCATTTTGGAAAAAGGGGAAGGAAATTCATGATCGACCTGAGCCGGCTCAATCCGCCGCAGCGCGCCGCCGTGGCGTGCACGGAGGGACCGCTGCTGGTGCTTGCGGGCGCCGGCAGCGGCAAGACGCGCGTGCTGACCTACCGCGTGGCGCACCTGATGGAGATGGGCGTGCCCGCGTGGAAGATACTGGCGATCACGTTCACGAACAAGGCCGCGCGCGAGATGGCGGACCGCGTCCGGCAGCTGACCGGCGAGGCGGGCGACGAGGCGTGGATTTCCACCTTCCACGCCTGCTGTGCGCGCATCCTGCGGCGCGACATCGAAAAGCTCGGCTACAAGCGCCAGTTCGCCATCTATGACGCCGACGACAGCATGACCGTCATCAAGTCGGTCCTCAAGGCGATGAACTTGAGCGACAAGGAGTATCCGCCCCGCGCCGTGCGCGCGGCGATCTCCGACGCCAAAAACCGCATGCTCTCGCCGAAGGAATGGCTCCTGGACGCCGGCGACGACGCGCGCAACCGCAAGTACAGCGAGGTCTATGCCGAATATGAAAAGGCGCTGCGCGGCAACAACGCGCTGGACTTCGACGACCTGCTCATCCGGACGCTGGAACTGCTTTCGCAGAATCCGCCGGTGCTGGAATACTATCAGCGGCGCTTTGAATACATCCTCGTGGACGAGTATCAGGACACCAACGCCGCGCAGTACGAGCTGGTGCGGCTGCTGGCGGGAACGAAGCACAACCTCTGCGTCGTCGGCGACGACGACCAGTCCATCTATGGCTGGCGCGGCGCGGACATACGCAACATCCTCGACTTTGAAAAGGACTTCCCCGAGGCAAAGGTCGTCAAGCTCGAGCAGAATTACCGCTCCACCGGCAACATCCTCGACGCCGCCAATCAGGTCATCGCCCACAACCGCGGCCGCAAGGAGAAGGCGCTGTGGACCGAGGCGGGCGCGGGCGAGCGCATTGCGCTGTACCACGCGCTGGACGAGCGCGACGAGGCGGCGTTTGTGGCGCAGATGGCGCGCAAGCTGATGGGTCAGGGCGAGCGCCCCGGCGAAATCGCCGTGCTGTACCGCACCAACGCGCAGTCGCGCGTGCTCGAGGAGGCGTTTGTGCGCGGCGGCGTGCCCTATCGCGTGTACGGCGGACAGAAATTCTACGAGCGCAAGGAAATCAAGGACCTGATCTGCTACATGCGCGCGCTGGTCAATCCCGACGACGACGTCTCGCTGCGGCGGATCGTCAACGAGCCTCGCCGCGGCATCGGCGAGGCGACGATCGAGCAGCTGGCTTCGTACGCCGCGCAGAACGAGCTGCCGCTGATGTCGGCGGTGCTGGACGCGGACGCGGCGGGGCTGTCCTCGCGCGCGCGCAAGCTGGTCGGCGAGTTCGGCGAACTGATGGTCGACCTCACCGACGCCATGTACGAGCAGAGGCCCGGCGAGTTCGTGCGCACGCTCATCGACCGCACCGGCTATGTGCGCGCGCTCGAGGCCGCCAGGACGCCGGAAAACGAATCGCGCATCGAGAACATCAAGGAGCTCGAGGGCGCCGTCGCCGAGTTTGAGCGCCTCAACCCCGAGGGCGGGCTGAGCGACTTTCTCGAAAATGTGGCGCTGGTGTCCGATGCCGACGCCGTCGACGAAGCGGGCGGCAGCGTCACGCTGATGACGCTGCACTCGGCGAAGGGGCTGGAGTTCGACTGCGTGTTCCTGCCCGGAATGGAGGACGGCGTATTTCCCCTCAGCCGCGCGCTGTACGACGACGATCAGCTCGAGGAGGAGCGCCGGCTGGCATACGTCGGCATCACGCGCGCGAAGAAGCGGCTGTTTTTGAGCCATGCGCGCACGCGGATGCTGTACAACGCGCGCTCGGCGAATCCGCTGTCGCGCTTCGTCGGCGAGATCCCGGCGCGGCTCATTGCCGACAGTTCCCAGCGCGGCGAATCGCGCCGCGTGCCGCCGCCGTCGCATGCGCGGACGGGCGCCGCGCCGCGCGCAGGTGGGCGCGCGCTGGGCATCGAGGGCGTGCAGAAGGGCTATGGCGGCAAGTTTGTCGGCTCGCAGGCGCGCGCGCTGGGCGGCGTGGCGCTGTTTCGCAACGGCGACCGGGTGATCCACCGCGCTTTTGGGCGCGGCGAGGTCGTCGGCGTCGAGGGCGAGGGCGCGGACCAGAAGGTGACCGTCGACTTCGGCGGGCGCACGCGCACCTTCTCCGCCAGCATCGCCCCGATCATCAAGGTGGAAACCTGAAGCGGCGGTTCGCCCGACCGCCGCGACCGTCTGGAGGGAAACGCATGGACCGTATGCGCGAGCTGGTCGACCGGCTCAACGAGACCGCTTACCAATACTACACGCTGGACGATCCCACCATCTCGGACGCCGAGTGGGACCGGATGTACGACGAGCTGACCGCGCTCGAGCGCGAGACGGGCGTCCGCCTGCCCGACTCGCCCACGCGGCGCGTCGGCGGCGCGCCGCTGCCGGCGTTCGAGCCGCACGCGCACTTCGCCCGGCTGTGGAGCATGGACAAGGCGCAGTCCGTGGCGGCGCTCGAGGAGTGGGCGCGCCGCGCCGAAAAGTTGCGCGAGGCGGCGCCTCAGCCGCTGCCGCCGCTGGCGTTCGTCGTCGAGCACAAGTTTGACGGCCTGACCATCAACCTGACCTACGAGTCCGGGCGCCTGATTGGCGCGGCGACGCGCGGCAACGGCGTCGTCGGCGAGGAGATCCTGCCGCAGGCGATGACCATCCGCACCATCCCGCTGTCCATTCCCTTTCAGGGCAGGATGGAGGTGCACGGAGAGGCGTTCATGCGCATCTCCGCGCTGGAGGCGTACAACCGCAGCGCCGCCGAGCCGCTCAAGAATCCCCGCAACGCCGCCGCCGGCGCGCTGCGCAATCTCGATCCCGCCGTCACCGCCTCGCGCAGGCTCGACGCCTGCTTCTACGACGTCGGCTACATCGAGGGCAAATCCTTCGCCTCGCAGCGCGAGATGATGGACTTCCTGCGCGAGAACCGCTTTCCCACATCGGACTGCGAGGTCTACTGCGATTCGCTCGCGCAGGCGGTCGACGCCGTGCACGACATCGAGCGCTCGCGCGGCGACCTCGACTACATGATCGACGGCGCGGTGATCAAGATCTGCGACTATCCCACGCGCGATGTTCTTGGCTGTACGGACAAGTTTCCCCGCTGGGCAGTGGCGTACAAGTTCTCGGCGGAGGAGGCGACGGCGAAGCTATTGGCGATTCGCTGGCAGGTCGGGCGCACCGGCAAGGTCACGCCCGTCGCAGACCTCGAGCCGGTCGAGCTCGCCGGCGCGACCGTGCGCCGCGCCACGCTCAACAACTGGGGCGACATCGTGCGCAAGCGCGTGCGCATCGGCGCGGGCGTGTGGATTCGCCGCTCCAACGAGGTCATCCCCGAGATCATGGGCCGCGTGGACGAGTTCCAGCCGGGCGAGCGCGACGTCGAGAAGCCCGAGGTCTGCCCCGCCTGCGGCGAAGCGCTGGTCGAGCGCGGCGCGAACCTGTTCTGCCCCAACCGCGACGGCTGCCGCCCGCAGATCGTGGCGCGGCTGGCGCACTTCGCCGGGCGCGACGCCATGGACATCGACACCTTTTCCGAAAAGACCGCCGGGCAGCTGGTCGACGCCGGACTGGTTCGCGAGGCGGACCAGCTCTACGGGCTCGCCCTCGAGGCGCTCGCCGCGCTGCCGCGCTTCGGCGAGAAGAAGGCGCAGAACCTGCTCGACGCCCTCGAGCGCAGCAAGACCCGACCGCTGGGCGCATTTGTCTACGCGCTGGGGATCCCCAACGTCGGCGCCAAGACCGCGCGCGACCTCGCCGGGCGCTTCGGCTCGATGGAGGCGCTGCGCGCCGCGCCGCGCGAGGCGCTCGTCGCCATCGACGACGTGGGCGAGATTGTCGCCGATTCCATCCTCGGCTACTTCGCCGACCCGGCGAACGTCCGGCTGGTGGACGCGCTGTTCGCCGCCGGCGTGCGCCCCGCGCCGCCCGAGGCGCATGAGGCCGGCGGCGCGTTCGAGGGCATGACCGTCGTCGTCACCGGCACGCTCGCGCGCTTCAGCCGCACAGAGGCGGAGGACGCCATTCGCGCCGCCGGCGGCAAGGCGGCGGGCAGCGTGTCGAAAAAGACCAGCCTCGTCGTCGCCGGCGAGAGCGCCGGCAGCAAGCGCGCCAAGGCGGAGGCGCTGGGCGTGCCGGTCATCGACGAGGCGGAATTCCTGCGCCGGCTGGGCGAAGGGGATTAAATTTCAAAAACCGGGTGCAAAACCGCCGCGCATGTGCTATAATAGGATGCATTGAGCAAGGGGAGGGATCGACTGTGCTCAGCATGACCGGATATGGGCGCGCCTCGTCGTCGTTTGACGGCAGGCAGCTCACTGTGGAACTGAAGTCCGTCAACCACCGCTTCCTTGATCTGGCGTTTCGCATGCCGCGAAACTTTGCCTTTCTCGAGGACGAGATGCGCAAGGCGATCTCCGCGCGGCTGTCGCGCGGGCATGTCGAGGTATACGTCGCCTACCGCAACCTGCGCGACGACGCCCGCTTCGTGGAGGTGGACGGCGCGCTGCTGAGCGCGTATTCCGCCGCGCTGGACGAGCTGGCGGCGGCGGGCTACGATGACGACCGCTCGCTGATGCGGGTCGCGCAGCTGCCCGGGCTGCTCAGCGTCTCCGAGGCGGAGGAGGACGAGGAACTGCTGCGCGCGCTGACGCTGCGCACGGTGGAGGAAGCACTCGGGGCGCTGATCGACATGCGCCTGTGCGAGGGCCGCGCGCTCAAGGAGGACATGGAGCGCCGCGTCAACGCCGTGCAGTCGCTGTCGGAGGAGATCGAGGCGCGCTATCCCGAAACGCTCAAGCTCTACGCCGAGCGCCTGCGCGAGAACGTCGCCGCGCTCGCGGGGCAGGGACTGGACGAGCAGCGGCTGGTGACCGAGATCGCCCTGATGGCGGACAAGACCGCCATCAACGAGGAGCTCGTCCGGCTGCGCTGCCACGTCATCCAGCTGCGCGACTGCTTCAACGCCGACGTCCCCGTCGGGCGCAAGCTCGATTTTCTGCTGCAGGAGTTCAACCGCGAGGTCAACACCATCGCCTCGAAGTCGCAGGACATCCAGATTTCGCGGCTGACGGTCGATCTCAAGGGCGAACTGGAGAAGCTGCGCGAGCAGGCGCAGAACGTCGAATAGCGCAACAACAAAGGAGAGAAGAGAGCCATGGCGAGGCGAGGGAATCTGTTCGTGGTCTCCGGACCCGCAGGTGCGGGCAAGTCCGAGATCGTCAAGACGGTGCTCCGGAAGCATCCGGACGTGCGCCTGTCCGTGTCCTGCACGACGCGCGCGCCGCGGCCCGGCGAGGTCGACGGCGTCAGCTATCACTTCGTCGACGACGCGCGCTTTGACGAGCTGGTCGCCGAGGGCGCCTTCTACGAGTGGGCGCACGTGCACCAGAACCGCTACGGCACGCTCAAGTCCGCGGTGCAGAAGGGCCTGGACGACGGTCACGACCTCATTCTGGAGATCGACGTGCAGGGCTGCCTGCAGGTGCTGGAGCAGAACCCCGATGCCGTCGGCGTGTTCGTCTGCCCGCCGAGCCGCGAGAACCTCGAAAAGCGGCTGCGCCACCGCGGCACGGAGACGGAGGAATCCATCCGCGTGCGGCTGGGCAACGTCGCCGGTGAGGTCGCCACGGCGTACCGCTACGACTACGTCATCATCCATCAGGACTGGGCGGACGTGCCCAACGCGCTGGAGATCGCCGCGGACGAGCTCTACGCCATCATCACCGCGCGCCGGCTCGAGCGCAGGAACCGCATTGAGTTCCTCGACGCGCTGACCGCGTCCCTGAAAAAGTAAACCAAGCGACGAGTGAGCAAGGAGGTCGTGCACCATGATGATTGATCCGCCCATTGGCGAATTGCTGGAGAAAGTGGACTGCCGTTACACGCTGGCGGTCGAGGCCGCCAAGCGCGCCCGCGAGCTCATCGGCGGCAGCATGCCGCTGATCGAGACCAAGGAGACCAAACCCCTGTCCATCGCCATCGAGGAGATCAACCGCGGGCTGATCGGCTATACCCGCGGCGACGATGAGCTCGAGGAAGTCTGACGACGGGTGTGAAAGGAAACCCAATATTGTGAAGCGCGGCGAAATCCGATTCGCGAGGATCGGCTTTCGCTTGTTGTGCTTTGAAAGCGCCCGTTCCGCGGGGCAAAATCGGGGCCGCGGCGGCGGGGAAACGCGACGGGAGGCGGGAACATGCTGCAGAATCGGAGAATCGTGCTGGGCGTCAGCGGCGGGATCGCGGCGTACAAGGCGTGCGATCTGGTCAGCCGGCTGACGAAGCGCGGCGCGCAGGTGCGGGTGGTGCTGACGAAGCATGCCTGCGAATTCGTGCCGCCATTGACGTTCGAGACGCTCAGCGGAGGTCCTGCGTATACCGACGCCTTCGAGCGCAAGTTTGAGATCGAGCACATCGCGCTGGCGAAGTGGGCGGAGGCGATGGTCGTCGCGCCGGCGACCGCCAACGCGCTGGCAAAGATGGCGGCGGGCATCGCCGACGACCTGCTCTCCACCACGCTGCTGGCGGTCGCCGCGCCGCTCGTCGTCGCGCCGGCGATGAACGCCGCCATGTGGCGGCATCCGGCGACGCAGGCGAACGCCGCGCTGCTGCGGTCGCGGGGCGTGCGCTTCGTCGGTCCCGGCACGGGGCACCTCGCCTGCGGCGACGACGGCGTCGGCAGGATGGCGGAGCCGCAGCAGATCGTCGACGCCCTCGAGGCGCTCTTCGCTGCGCCGGCGTGCGGGTATGCCGGCGCCGAGGCGGTTTCCGCCGCCGCGAGCGTGCAGGAAGGGACGCCTGGCGGCGCGGCGGGCTTCAAAGAAGCCGGAATCTCCGCCAGCCTCTCCGGCAAGCGCGTGCTGGTGACGGCGGGACCGACGGTCGAGCGCATCGACCCGGTGCGCTTCATCACCAACCGCTCCAGCGGCAAGATGGGCTATGCCATTGCCGAGGCGGCGGCGCGGCGCGGCGCGGAGGTCGTGCTGGTGTCCGGTCCGGTGCAGCTGCCGTGTCCGGCGGGCGTGACGCGCGTGATGGTGGAGAGCTCGGCGCAGCTGTGCGCGGCGGTGCTCGACCGCGCCGGGGACTGCGACGCCGTCATTCAGGCGGCTGCGCCGGCGGACTTTACCCCGAAAACCGTCGCTGCGCACAAGATCAAGAAGACCGGCGCGGGCATGGCGCTCGAGCTCGTGCCGACCACCGACATCGCCCGCGAGCTCGGCGCGCGCAAGCGTCCGGGGCAGGTGCTGGTGGCGTTTGCCGCCGAGACGGACGATCTGGTCGCCAACGCCCGCGCCAAGCTCGCGCGCAAGAACGCCGACCTCGTGGTCGCCAACGACGTCACGCGCCCCGGCGCGGGCTTCGGCGCGGACACGAACATCGTCGTGCTGGTCACGCGCGGCGCGGCGCGGGAGCTGCCGGTGATGCCGAAATCGCAGGTTGCCGGCGCGATCCTCGACGCGGTGGCAGCGCTGTTCGAGGCGCAGTGATGCGCTACGCGGAGGTGATCGTCGGCCTGTCCGCCGGCACGGCCGACCGCCGCTTCACCTACGCTGTGCCCGAGGGCATGGCGCTGGGCGCGGGCTGGCAGGTCGAGGTGCCGTTCGGACCGCGGCGGCTGGAGGGCTTTGTGCTCTCGCTGAAGGATGCGTGCGACCTGCCGCCGGAGAAGGTGCGGTCGGTGCTGCGCGCGGTGCGCGCCTATCCGGTGATCCTGCCGGAGATGCTCGATCTGGCGGCGTGGATGCACGAGCGCTATCTGTGCAATCTGGTCGACGCCCTGCGCCTGATGCTCCCGGCACAGATGCGCGGCGGGCGCGTGCGCGAGCGGACGGTGCGCATGGCGCGGCTGAAGGTTTCCTGCGCCGAGGCGGAGGCGTTTGCGGCGGCGAACCCGCGCGCCCGGGCGCAGGCGCAGATTGTTGCGCGGCTGCTCGAGGCGGGCGAACTGCCGGCGCCGGCACTGCCGTCGGCGCCGCTGCGGGCGCTGGTGGCGAAGGGCATCGCCGAGGTCGCCGGAGAAGAGGTGCGCCGCACGCCCTCGGCGCTGCGGGACGCCGCCCGCGCCGCTGACCCGGAATTGACGCCCGGACAGAAGCGCGCCGTGGCGGAAATCACGGACGCGCTCGAGCGCGGCGGCGGGCGGTTTTTGCTGCACGGCGTGACCGGCAGCGGCAAGACCGAGGTCTACATTCGCGCGATCCGGCGCGCGCTCGAGCTGGGGCGCACGGCGATCGTGCTGGTGCCGGAAATCGCGCTGACGCCGCAGATGGTGTCGTGGCTGCACGCGCGCTTCGGCGCGGACGCCGCCGTGTTGCACTCGCGACTGTCCGCCGGCGAGCGCTACGACGAGTGGCGGCGCATCCGCTTTGGCGAGGCGCGGGTGGTGATCGGCGCGCGCAGCGCCGTGTTCGCGCCGGTGGAGAATCTGGGCGTGATCGTCGTCGACGAGGAGCACGAGCACACCTATCAGTCCGACCGGCGCCCGCGCTACGACGCGCGAGAGGTCGCCCGCAGGCGCGCGGACGCCCATGGCGGCGTGCTGATCCTCGGCAGCGCCACGCCCTCGATCGACACCTACATGCGCGCCATGCCCGGCGTGCGCCGCGAAAACCAGCTGACGCTGATCGAACTGCGCGAGCGCGTGCACGGACAGCCGCTGCCCGAGGTCGAGGTGGTGGACATGCGCGGCGAATTCGAGCGCGGCAACCATTCCATCTTCAGCGCCCGGCTCGCCCGATCGCTGGAGAGCTGTCTGGACGGGGGACATCAGGCAGTGCTGTTCATCAACCGCCGCGGGTACAGCACGTTCGTCTCCTGCCGCGCCTGCGGCTATGTGGTCAAGTGCGCCGCCTGCGACGTGTCGATGACCTACCATCAGGTCGAGAACGCGCTGCGCTGCCACTATTGCGGAAGCGAGATCCCGCCGCCGAAGACCTGCCCGCAGTGCGGCAGCCGCTACATCAAGTACTTCGGCGCGGGCACGCAGAAGGTCGCCGAGGAGGTCATGAAGCGCTTTCCCAAGGCGCGGGTGGTGCGCGTGGACGTGGACACCACGCGCGAGAAGGACGCCCACGAGAAGCTGCTGGAGCGCTTCCGCCGCGGCGACGCCAACGTGCTGGTCGGCACGCAGATGATCGCCAAGGGGCTGGACTTCCCCAACGTCACGCTGGCGGGCGTGGTGGCGGCGGACATGTCGCTGAACCTGCCGGATTACCGCAGCGTGGAGCGGACGTTCCAGCTCATCACGCAGGTGGCGGGGCGCGCCGGACGCGCGGAATATCCCGGACGCGTGATCGTGCAGACCTACGAGCCGGATCACTACGGCATCCAGCTGGCGGCGAAGCAGGACTATCGCGCCTTCTACCTGCGCGAGAGCGCGTTTCGCCGCAAGGCGCTGTATCCGCCGTTTACGGCCATCGCACGCATCGTGTTCGCCGCCCGGGAAGCCGGTCAGGCGCAGGCGGCGGCGGAAGCGGCGGCGGCGGCGATGGACGCGTTCCTCGACCGCGGCGGCATGCGCCCGGACGTGGTGCAGATGCGCGCGGTGGAGGCGCCGATCAAGCTGCTGCGCGGGCTGGCGCGCTGGCAGGTGTTTCTGAAGATGTACTTTAAGGGGGATCTCGACGCGGTGAGCCGCGAGATGCAGTCGCTCGCCGACCGCGCGCCCGAGGGCGTGACGGCGGAGTTCGAGGTCAATCCCGCCAACCTGTTTTAGCAATTTGAGACCGTTTGAGACGGGACGGAGCGTGAAGAGATGGCGATTCGCAGGATCATGGTGCTCGGGGAGGACGACGTGCTGCGCAAGCATGCCCGGCGGGTGGACAAGTTCGACAAGCGGCTGCGCACGCTGCTGGACGACATGGCCGACACGATGTACAAGGCGGACGGCGTCGGGTTGGCGGCGCCGCAGGTGGGCGTGCTCAGGCGCGCGGTGGTCATCGACGTCGGCGACGGGCTGATCGAACTGGTCAATCCGCAGATCGTCGCCAGCGAGGGCGCGGTGGTCGGCGCGGAGGGCTGCCTGTCCGTGCCGGGACGGCGCGGCACCGTCGAGCGCCCCGAGCGCGTGACTGTAACGGCGCAGAACCGCGATGGGCGCGCCATGCAGCTCGAGGCGGAAGGGCTGCTCGCGGTGGCGATGTGCCACGAGATCGACCATCTCGACGGCGTGCTCTATGTGGACAAGATGATCGAGGACGTGACCGATCAGGACGACGAGGACGGTGAGTGACCATGGCAAAGCGAAAGATCGCGATTCTGGGCACGGACGAAGTGCTGCGCAAGCGCGCCCGACCGGTGGTGAAGTTCGACGAACGGCTGGCGGCGCTGCTGGACGACATGGCGGAGACGATGTACGCCGCCAACGGCGCGGGGCTGGCGGCGCCGCAGGTGAACGTGCTCAAGCGCGCGGTGGTGATCGACGTCGGCGAAGGGCTGATCGAGCTGGTCAATCCGGAGATCGTCGAGCGCGAGGGCAGCCGCGTCGACGTCGAGGGCTGCCTGTCCGTGCCTGGGCGCTGCGGCACCGTCGAGCGCCCCGAGCGGGTGAAGGTGCGCGCTGTGGACCGCACGGGCGCACCGGTCGAGCTCGTGGGCGAGGACATGCTCGCCACCGCGATGTGCCACGAGATCGACCATCTCGACGGCGTACTCTACGTCGACAAGATGATCGAGGACGTCAGCGACCGCTACGAGCAGGTGAAGGGGGATGCGCGCGAATGACCAGAGTCGTGTTTATGGGAACGCCGGAATTTGCGGTGCCGTCGCTGGACGCGCTGCTGGACGCGGGCTATGAGGTCGCCGGCGTGTTCACCCAGCCGGACCGCCCCGTGGGCCGCGGTCACAGGACCGCGCCGTCGCCGGTCAAGGTTCGCGCGCTGGAGCGCGGGTGCGAGGTGTTTCAATTCGAGCGCGTGCGCAGGCCGGAGGGCGTCGCGCAGCTCAGGGCGCTTGCGCCGGACGTGATGGTCACGGCGGCCTTTGGACAGATCCTGACGCAGGAATTGCTGGACATTCCGAAGCGCGGGGTGGTCAACGTGCACGCCTCGCTGCTGCCGCGCCACCGCGGCTCTGCGCCGATCAACTGGTGCATCCTCCAGGGCGACGCGGAAGCGGGCGTGACGACCATGCTCACCGACGCCGGCATCGACACCGGCGACATGCTGCTCAGCGCGCGCACGCCCATCGGCGAGCTGGAAACCGCCGGCGAGCTGACTGCGCGACTGGCGCAGATCGGCGCGAAACTGCTGGTCGAGACGCTCGACGGCTATCTCGGCGGCAGGATTTCGCCGGTCAGGCAGGACGCGGCACAGGCGACCTACGAGCCGATGCTCACGCGTGAGATGGGACAGATCGACTGGACGCGCCCGGCGGCGGAGGTCGCGCGCCAGGTGCGCGGACTGAACCCGTGGCCCTGCGCCCACACCCAGATTGGGGAGGGCAGGCTGAAGGTCTATCTGGCGCGCCCGCTCGATCGCGATTCCGGCGCTGCGCCCGGCACGGTGGTCGCCTCGAGCCCGAAGGAAGGGCTGGTCGTGGCGTGCGGCGAGGGCTGCGCCGAGCTGCTGGAGATTCAGGCGCCCAACGCCCGGCGCATGACCGCGAAGGCATATCTGATGGGCAAGACGATTGGCGTCGGCACGCGCATGGGCGCCGCCGAATGACGAAGGAGAGCATTCCATGAACGGAAATTCACGCGATAGATCCGGCAGCGGCAAGCGCCCGCCCGAGGGTGAACGCCGCGATTTCGGAAAGAAGTACGGCGACCGCCCGCGCGGCGACCGCCGGTTTGACGACCGCCCCAAGGGCGAACCGCGCGATTTCGGAAAGAAGTTCGGCGACCATCCGCGCGGCGAGCGCCGGTTCGACGACCGCCCCAAGGGCGAACCGCGCGATTTCGGAAAGAAGTACGGCGACCGTCCGCGCGGCGACCGCCGGTTTGACGACCGCCCCAAAGGCGAGCGCAGGTTTGACGACCGTCCCAAGGGCGAACCGCGCGATTTCGGAAAGAAGTTCGGCGACCATCCGCATG
>CALVPU010000155.1 GCA_944353735.1 uncultured Eubacteriales bacterium
TGACGAATCCGCCCGGATTCTGGCAGAACGTGCGCACCTTGTTCTTGAACGGCTTTGGATAGCCGATCAGCTTCGATTCGTAGAGCACCTCGTTGACGCGCTCCATGATCTCGTTGCGGCACTCCACGCGCACGCCGATGTCCACCGTGCCCGGCTGGTGGGCGATGCCGTGCTCCGCGCAGATGCGCTCCAGCCAGTCGGCGCCGCGCCGCCCCGTAGCGACCACGGTGTGGTCGGCGAAGATCTCGCGCTCGACGCCGCCCTCCGCCACCAGCACGCCCCGGCACGCGCCGTCCCGGAGAATCAGATCGCGGCATTCGCAGCCAAAGCGCAGCTCCACGCCGTGTTCGAGAAGGTACTGCTCGATGGCGTAGTAGATCTGCTGCGCCCTTTCCGTGCCCAGATGGCGGATGGGACAGTCGACGAGCTTCAGCCCCGCCTGAATCGCGCGGGTGCGGATGCGCTTGACTTCTTCGGGATTGCCCAGCCCCTCGATGTGCGGGTCTGCACCGAACTCGAGGTAGATGCCGTCGGTGTAGTCGATCGTTTCCTGCGCGACATCCTCGCCGATCAGCGACGGCAGATCGCCGCCGACTTCACAGGACAGCGAAAGCTTGCCGTCCGAGAACGCGCCCGCGCCGGAAAAGCCGGTCGTGATGTGGCAGTACGGCTTGCAGTTGACGCATTTTTGAGTCTTGGACTTTGGGCAGCGGCGATGTTCGACCGCCACGCCCTTTTCGCAGATGACGACCTTCTTGGAACTGCCTTTGCGGATCATCTCCAGTGCGGTAAAGATGCCGGCGGGACCGGCTCCGACGATGACGACGTCGGTCTTCATGAAATTCACCTCGATTGCCTGCGCGCGGTGGCGACGTTCCGGTTTGGCAGGAGCCTTTCCGGATGCCGCGCCGCCGCGCGCGTTTTGGAATGCGTGCGCTCAGGTGCGCACGATGCGGTACTTGCCCGCGCGCAGGCGGATGACGCCGTCGTCGACAGCCGCATCCGCGCCGTTGACTTTCCAGCGACTGTCGCGGTCAGCGACGAAATCCGCCTCGCAGTTGAACGGTACGGCGATCTCGTAGAGGATCTGACCGTCGCGCTCGAAGCGCCAGCCGCACTCGTAGATGCCGGCGGCGGAGTCGTAGGAACCGCTGACCCACTGGAAGCGGTGGTCGACCACCGGCGCGATGCGTGCGCGCCGGAAGCCGGGTTCGGCGGGATTGATGCCGCACATGCAGCGGTACATCCACTCGACCACCGAGCCGTAGGCGTAGTGGTTCATGCTGTTCATGCCCGTGTCGCTGACCAGACCATTGGGGAGCACGGAATTCCAGCGTTCCCAGACGGTCGTCGCGCCCATGTTGACCTCGTACAGCCAGCTCGGGTAATCCTCGTTGAGCAAAAGCGTGTAGGCGAGGTCGCCCATGCCGTTTTCGGTCAGCGTGCGGCAGAGGTAGTAGGTGCCGAGGAAGCCGGTGTCGAGGTGGTCGCCGCGCGCGGCGATCAGCTGGCGCAGGTCCGCGCGCACGCGCTCGCGGTGCTCCTCCGGCACGAGGTCCATGTGCAGCGCGATCACCAGCGCGGTCTGCGTGCGCTCGGCGACGCGACCGGCGGGGGTGAAGAACTCCTTGCGGAAGGCGTCGCGCACTTCGTCGGCAAGGCGCGCATAGGCATCCGCCTCGCCATCGCGTCCCAGCGCCCTGGCGGCGCGGGAAGTGGTGCGCGCGGCGTTATAGTAGTAGGCGGAGGCGATGTAATACGGATCCGTGCCGCCGAACGACGAGCCCTGCACCGGGTTGTCCAGCGCCAGCCAATCGGCGTAGTGGAAGCCACAGGTCCACAGGCGCCTGCCACCGCAGCGCGTCTCGTCCTGCTCGCGGATCCAGTCGGTCCACATCTTCATGTTCTCGTACTGGCGCGCGAGCATGTCGCGGTCGCCGAAGAACTCGTACATCGTCCACGGGATGCCGATGGCGGCGTCGCCCCAGCCGCAGGAGCCGAAGGCGTCCGGACGGGGATTGCCGCGCTTGGCGCGCTCGATCTGGTCGATGACGTCGGGCACGACGTGCGGCACTGCGCCGCCGAGCTGGCGCTGCTCGAGGCGCATGTCGTAGAGGTACTTTTCATAAAACGCCGGCGTGTACATGTTGAAGCTCGCCGTGGGCGCGAACACGTGGGCGTCGCCGGTCCAGCCCATGCGCTCGTCGCGTTGCGGGCAGTCGGTCGGCACGTCCAGGAAATTGCCGATCTGTCCCCAGTAGGCGTTGCGGAACAGCTGGTTGACCTTGGGGTTGGAGGTCTCGATGCTGCCGGTTACCGCCAGATCGGAGTGGATCACCTGCGCGACGAAGGCTTCCGGACGCATGCACGCCATGCCGGTCACGCGCACATAGCGGAAGCCGTAGAACGTGAAGTGCGGGCGCACGCGCGCCGGCTTGCCGCTGGAGGTGTAGTCGAAGCGCTGTTTCGCCGAGCGCAGGTTCTCCTGATAGAAGTTGCCGCGCTGCAGAAGTTCGCCGAACTCGAGCGTGACCGTGCAGCCCTCGGGCAGGTCGCAGTCAAATTCGACCCAGCCGGTCATGACCTGTCCAAAGTCGAGCACCAGTTCGCCGGCAGGCGTGTGCAGCAGCGCCTGAACGGCGAGGCGGTCACAGCGCCGCAGTGGGGGAGAGAGCCGTTCCGACAGCGGCCCGACCGGCGGCTGCGCCGGTACGGCGGGCACGCGCGCCTCCGAGGCTTCCAGACGGGCGTCATAGGTCTCGCCATCGTAGATATTGCTCGCAAGCACCGGCGAGGGGCGGCAGGACCACTGCGGGTCGGTGCCGATGACGATCTCGGTGCCATCGGGCATTTCGGCGCGCAGCTCGAGCATCAGCTGCATGCGGTCGCCGTAAATCTCCTCGGTC
>CALVPU010000156.1 GCA_944353735.1 uncultured Eubacteriales bacterium
CGCGCTACCTGATGGGCGTCGGCTCGCCGGACTGCCTGATCGAGGGCGTGCTGCGCGGCGTGGACATGTTCGACTGCGTGCTGGCGACGCGCGTGGCGCGCAACGGCACGGTGTTCACCCACGACGGTCGCGTGGTGGTGCGCAACGCCAAGTACGCCCACGACTTCTCGCCGCTGGACCCGGACTGCGATTGCTACGCCTGCAAGAACTTCACCCGCGCCTACATCCGCCACCTGTTCAAGGCGGGCGAGATTCTGGCGCTGCGCCTCAACTCCATCCACAACATCTACTTCCTCACCCACATGATGGAGGAAATGCGCGAGGCAATCGAGCGCGACGCGCTGCTGGACTGGGCGAACGCCTTCTACGCGCGCCACGGTCGCGGCAACTGGTGAGGCAAACGTTAAATTTGGAAGGACCTGCCCCCGCCGCCCCCGAGCGGTTGTATTTCTGAACAAAATCAGGTATAATACTATGGTACATTCTACGATCTGAAAGGGAGAGTTTCGCAATGACGATGAATTTGTTGTCCGCGCTGGCGGAGACGAGCGGCGAAATCGCGACCTCGACCGCCGCGACGACGGACGCCGCGGCGAGCACGGCGCAGGTTTCGGCGACCGGCGGCATCATCGAGATGGTCATCATGGTGGTCGTGATGATCGCCCTGCTGTATTTCCTCATGATCCGCCCGCAGCGCAAAAAGGACAAGGCCGTAAAGAACATGCTGGCGGCGCTCAAGAAGGGCGACCGCATCTGCACCATCGGCGGCCTGTACGGCACCATCAGCGCCCTGTCCGAGGACACCGTGACCATCACGCTCGGCGCCCAGCAGAACACCGTGGTCATCGCCCGCTGGGCGGTGCGCTCGGTCGAGGACGCCCCGCTGGAGAACGACGCGGAGCCGGAAATCTGACCCATCGCATCCACGCATCAGGCCCCGGAGACGATACGTCCCCGGGGCTTGTCATTTCATGGAACCTGTCTTTCATGGATGACCGCGAGCGCCGTCGGCGAAAAAGGCGGGCGTTTCCCCCGCTTTCTCCCACCGCCATGGCGGTTTCCGCGCCTGCGCGCGCGTCAGCGCCCCACAGCCCCGGAGACGATACGTCCCTGGGGCTGTTCTCGCTTCGGCGTTCGCCGCGCGCTCACTCGAGGCGCTCGACGATCTCGCCGTCGCCCGCGCGCAGCGCCTGAAAGATCTCGCGCATGGAGTGCACGGGGCGGTCAAAGCGCATCGCGCCGCCGGCGACGTCCTCCACGCGGTGGGCGTCGGAACCGGCGAGCATCAGCAGCCCGTGCGCCCGCGCCTCCTCGAGCGCGCGCCGGTTGTATTCCGGCGACTTGTTCTGGTGGTTGTAGACCTCGTACGCCGCCACGGAATCCGGATCGGGCGTGAAGTCCGGAATGTACCACGCGCGGCGATAGGGATGGGCGTGCACGATCAATCCGCCGGCGTCCGTCACGCGGCGAATGTATTCGGCGTAGGGCACGCGGGCGATGTCCGGATTGGCGAGCAGAAACGATTCGTCCAGCCCGTAGGTGAGCAGCTCGGGACCGTCGGTGAACGTCTCCCAGCCGCGGATGACCTCCAGCCCGATGCGATCGCCCTCCGCCTTGGCGGCGTAGTAGCCGCGAAAGAGGTAGTCCACCTGCTCGCGCCACGGCCAGCTCGGGTCGCTGCCGATGTTGGCGTTGAAGAAGTGGTCGGTGACGGCGATCAGGTCGTAGCCCGCCGCCTTGCAGGCGCGCGCCATGTCCGCCGCCGGAGAGACGCCGCAGCGGCTGGTCTCCGCGGTGTGCAGGTGCAGCTGCACGTAAAATCCATCCTTGCGCATGTACAATCCCTTCGCTTTCGTCGTTTCCCCTCCAGTATAGCGCCGCAACAGCGCAGCTGTCAACCGCGGCAGGGAAAACTCGTGCGGGAAACTCAGCCTTGGGCAAGAGACGGCGCGCTTGCATTCGGCGTTGCGCTATGCTATAATCTGGAAGGATTGATTCCCATTCCTCGACGCAGTAAAAGAATTGAGGCGCACGGCTCCATTGGAACGCCGGGCGGCGGGGCTGCCCTATGTGTACAATGATCCAGCGATCATCGACGAACAGTACGGCGATCAGGATCATCTCGCGCGATACAACCGCACGATGCCCTCTGAACACGAGGCGCGCCGGCAAATGCTGCACGCGCTCATGGCGGAGGTCGGCGAGGACTGCACGATCGACACCCCTGTGCATGCCAACTGGGGGCTGCACAACGTGCACTTCGGCAAGCACATCTACCGCAACGCCATGGTGTCGTTCGTGGATGACGCGGATATCTACATCGGCGACGACTGCATGATCGGCCCCGGCACGGTGTCCACCACCGCAGGTCATCCCGTGCACCCGCGGCTGCGCAGGCTGCGCTACGTCTACACCCTGCCCATCCACGTGGGCAAGAACGTCTGGATCGGTTCCGGTGTGCAGGTCATGCCCGGCGTCACGATCGGCGACAACAGCGTAATCGGCGCGGGCGCAGTGGTCACCAGGGACATTCCCGCCAACGTCGTCGCCGTTGGCAGTCCCTGCCGCGTGCTGCGCGAAATCGGCGAGCGCGACCGCCTGTTCTTTTACAAAAACGAGCGCCTGGACTTCGATCCCAATTCGGACGAGCTTCCCTGAGCGCTATGCGCCGGTCACGCTGCGGTTGGCGGGAAGGCGCGATTCCAGCGCGCCGACGCGGGCTGCCATCTCGGCGCAAAAGGCGTCGACGAGTCCGGCGCGCTCTTCGGCGGGACGGGCGACAAACTCCTTGATTGGCGCAACCAGCGCCTGCGCGGCGTCGATCAGCGCCGGGTCGGGCGCGGCGCGCACCCCGCGCAGGTAGTCTGCCAGCGTGTCGCAGGCGCGGGCGAGCTCGACGTCGCCGGACCGCCGCCCTTCCTGCTCCAGCCGCGCGCACGATTCGCCGAGGTCGGCGCGGGCGCGATGGCTGACCTGCGGCGCGTCGCACTTCACGCCGCGGTCGTTGAGCCGCTCGACCATGTCGCGCACGTAGTCCGGACGGCTCTTGAGCACGGCGCGGTACTTGTTCTGATAGCGCAGCATCAGGCTGTGGTCGCCGCCGGCGAGCTTCTGCAGGCACGAGCGCACGCTCTGACCCGCCGCGCGGGCGACGAGCACCTGCTCCATCAGCCAGTCGACCTCCTCGGGCGCGAACGGCACGAACCGCGCCGGCGGCTGCTGACCCTCGCCGCGCTCGCGCACCTGCGCGTAGTAGTAGTTGCGGATGCTGTTCGGGCGGCGTCCGGTCTGCTCGGCGATGCGCTCGAACACCGCCCGCAGCGGCAGTCCCTGCTGCTGCGCCTCGTCCGCCGTCTCCCACAACATGCGCGTCTCCGCCTCGCTCCAACCCGAGCGCCTGCCGCCCGTCATCGCCTGCTCCATACGCTTCCCTCCAAACTGCCTTGATGATACAGAGTATGCGCGGCATGTGCGGGGAATATACTGCAAAGCCAAAATCGCACAAACTTTTCCCACCCGCAGGCCGCGCGGGCACGGGGCGAGCGCGAGGCAGGATGGGTGCGGGCGCAAGCTGCGGGCGAACGCGCGGCGGAATGCGTGCGAGGCGAGCATCGCGGGTGCAGACAAACGCGCGACGGGAGGAGGCGGGCGTCTTCGACGCAATCCGGAACACGATCTGCACGCGGAGCAAGCAGCACGGGCACAGGCGCAAGCTGCGGGCAAGTGCGTGGCGAAATGGGTGCGAGGCACAAGCGCGGGCAAGCGCACGGCGGGAAGGTGCGGGACAGGCGCGCGGTGGGAGGACGCAGGCGTCTTCGACGCAATCCAGAACACGAGCTGCACGCGGAACAAGCGGGACTGGCACAGGCGCAAGCTGCGGGCGCGGGACAGGCGCGCGGCGGGATGAGCGCGGGCGTCTTCGGCGCAATCCAGAACACGATCTGCACGCGGAGCAAGCGCGAGGCGGGACTGGCACAGGCGCAAGTTGCGGGCGCGGAACGAGCGTGTGGCGCGAGGACGCACGGGCTTCTTCGGCGAAATTCGGAACATGAACTGCGCGCGGGGCAAGCGGGAGGCGGGATGCGCGCGGCGGGAGGGTGCGGGCGAGCGCGTTCGCCTGGACGGAAGTCGCCGGCGCAGAACGCCGACCGCTTTTGCCGCGACGCGAGGGCGGGCGCTTTTTGCCTGCGATGCGTCAGCGGCGCGCGAGGCAGCGGCACATCTTGGCTGAAGCGTCCAGCGGCACGAAGTTCTGCAAAGGGCACGCCGAGGGCGAGGCGGAATCCCCGCCTCGCCCTCAGGATGTTGACAAGGCGGGCAGACTGCCAGAGCCTTGAAACGCCTGCACGCCGAGAAAGCAAAAAATCGCCACCGATTTCCAACGCTGTCGGGACGATTTTCGCACGTAAATCCTCATCCGCACGCCGAGGGCGAGGCGGAATCCCCGCCTCGCCCTCGACCACACAGCAGCGCCGCACGCGCATTTCGCCGCGCATCGCATCGACGCCGGTCGCGCACGCATCGCGCCGCCATCGCTCCGCATATTCCGCGCAGCTTACCGCCGCACATCGCATCGCCGCGCTCCGCGATCCCGCGCAGCCTACCGTGCGCGCATCGCCACCGCTCGATTTCTCGACACCGGTCGCACGCACGCGCGCATTTCGCCGCGCATCGCATCGCCGCGCTCCACGATCCCGCGCAGCCTGCCGCTTCGCGCATCGCCACCGCTCGATTTCTCGACACCAGATCGGAAGAGCGTCGTGTAGGGAAAGAGTGTAGATCTCGGTGGTCGCCGTATCATTAAAAAAAAAAAAA
>CALVPU010000157.1 GCA_944353735.1 uncultured Eubacteriales bacterium
GCTTGCCGCCGCGATTCGCCGGGACACATGCCTTTGACGCGAGCAGCGCGCTCAAACGGGGCGTTGCCGCGCTTGGAGCAAAGCGCGCCTTTGCGCGGCGCTCGATCGCATTCGGCTCCGTCAGCGGAAAATCACCATGCCTGTGCGCGCAGCTTGTCGTTGAGCTTCTGATAGACCACGCGCATGTCCGCTTCGGCGCTGGCGCGCACGGCGTCGTCGAGCGGGAACCATCGCACGGCGCTGTTTTCGTCCGGCTTGACGGCGATCGGCTGACGGTCGTCGCCCTCGAGCAGGTACGTCACGTTCAGGTGCAGGTGCGCGACGACGAAGCGACCGCGCTTCCAGTGCGGGGGAACGGGCAGAATTTCCAGCGAAAACGGCGCTCGCGTCACCGGCTGGATGCGCTGCAGGGACGTCTCTTCGCGCGCTTCGCGCAGGGCGACCGCGAGCAGGTCGGCGTCGCCGTCGGCATGTCCGCCCGTCCACGACCAGCTCTGGTAGATGTTGTGAAAGGCGAGCAGCGCCCGCGTGCGGTCGCGGTTGACGATCCACGATGAGGCGCTAAAGTGGGCGATTTCGTTTTCGCGCAGCAGGATGTCGTCGAACGCGCGCGCGTACTGGCGCATCATGCGCAGGTCCTGCCGCTCCTGCTCGCAGTCCGGACGGCAGGCGTCGAGTATGGATTCGATCTGCATGGCGGTCACCTCCGCGTTTATTATAGCGAATGCGCGCGAAGTTGGCAACAGGACGGCGCGAGTTTGTCAAAAGTTTGTTGAACGATTTGATTTTTGGGGAACGATGGTGTACAATAGTGTGCATGGGGAATGCGGGACGAAGGAGTGCTTGTCCATGAAAGTCGCGATTTCCGCGGACAGTACCTGCGACCTTTCGCGGGACCTGATCGACCGGTACGGCGTCGTCATCGCGCCGCTGTACATCGTGATGAATGGAAAATCCTACCGCGACGGCGTCGATATTGTGCCGGACGACCTGTTCGCCAACGTCGCGCGCGGCGGCAGGATCGCCTCGACCTCGGCGGTCAACATCGAGGAATACCGCAAGCTGTTCGTGCAGCTGCGCGCGCAGTGCGACGGCGTGGTGCACTTTACGATCAGCAGCGAAATGTCGTCGTGCTGGCAGAACGCCCGCACGGCGGCTGCTGGGCTGGGCGGCGTGTTCGTGGTCGACAGCCGCAGCCTGTCCACGGGCATCGGGCAGCTGGTGCTGGACGCGGTCGAAATGGCGCGCGGCGGCATGAGCGCGGCGGAGATCTTCCGCGCCGTAGAGGAGAAGAAGCGCCTGCTGGACGTCAGCTTTGTCGTCGATACGCTGGACTACCTGCGTATGGGCGGACGCTGCAGCGCGCTGGCGGCGCTGGGCGCCAACCTGCTCGCCCTCAAGCCGTGCATCGAGGTGCGCGACGGAACGATGGGCGTGGGGAAAAAGTACCGCGGCAAGCTGGAGCGCTGCCTGACGCGCTATGTCGACGACCGGCTCGCCAACCCCGACACGGTCGACGACCGCCGCGTGTTCATTACCGATTCCGGCGTCTCCGACGCGGTCTACGAGACGGTGCGCGCCGAGGTGCTCGCGCGGGTGCCGTTCCGGGAAGTGCTGCACACGCGCGCGGGCTGCACCATCTCCAACCACTGCGGGCCGAACTGCCTGGGCATTCTCTTTTACCGGAAGCAGGCCTAGAGAAGGCGCGCTTTTCCGGCGCCCCGCGGGCGCCGCGCGACAGGATACGAGAAGGATAAGGATGCAATTATGCAGTCGAACAGATATGAAAACCGCATCGTGACCCTCCCGAACGCGCTCAGCTTGCTGCGGATTTTGATGATCCCGGTCTTTGTCTGGCTTTACTGCGCCAAGAAGGCGTACCACTGGTCGGCGGCGGTCGTGGTCGCCACGGGGCTGACCGACGTGCTCGACGGCCTGCTGGCGCGCAGGCTGCACATGGAGAGCAATCTGGGCCGCGTGCTCGACCCGCTGGCGGACAAGCTGGCGCAGGCGGCGCTGTGTCTGGTGATGATGCTGCGCTTTCCGGTGATGCTCTGGGTGCTGGTGTTTCTGGCAGTCAAGGAAGCGGCGCTGGTGGGGCTGGGATACGCCTACATGAAGCGCACGGGCATCATTTCCGGCGCGCACTGGTACGGCAAGGCGAGCTCGGTGGTGCTGTACGCGACGATGGTCGCGCTGATGCTCAGCCCGGACGTCTCGGCGTATTCCGCGAACGTGCTCATCGCGCTGCTGGTGGCGACGCACGCCGTGTCGCTCATGCTGTACGCGGTGTTCTATATCCGCGCGCTGCGCAACCCCGCGCACGTGCCCGGAGCGGCGATGCGCCCGATCGACTGGCAGGTCATGGTGATGTACCTGCTGCTGATGCTGTCGTTCTTTCTGCTGATGTTCACGTCGGGGGAATCGTTCCTGCGCGACGTGCTGCCCAAGCCGCTGTACCTGTTCTTGCGCTTCGCGTCGATCGTGGGCACGCTGGGCGTGCCGGCGTTTTTCCTCGGCGAAAAGCTGCCGCGCCGCTGGTTCCATCCCGACCGCTTTCCCTTCCGCAGCTTCCGCTGGGAGCATGACGGCAAGGTCTACGAGAAGATCGGCATCCAGTGGTGGAAGAACCGCACGCCGGACATGAGCAAGTACATCCGCCGTGCCTTTCCCAAGCAGGGCAACCTGCTGCGCAATCCGGACCACCTGCGCAAGCTGGTGGTGGAGACGTGCTCGGCTGAGTTTGTCCATTGGGTGTTGATCCTGCTCAGCCCGCTGTTCGCCATTCTCATGGACGAGCTGGGCGTGCTGGCGATGGTGCTGTACATCGTCGGCAACCTGATCTCACTGGTCATCCAGCGCTACAACCGACCGAGAATCATGAAGATCATCCAGAGGATTGAGAAGAGAAAATGCGCAGACTGCTGATTCTTACCGCCGTGTATACCGGTCATGGTCACAAGAGCATCTCCGACGCCCTGATGGAGCGCCTGAAGGCGTATCCGGACATCGAGGTGCGCGCAATCGACGGCTTCGACCTGATGACGAAGGTGCAGAAGGTCTGTGCCGAAAAGACCTACGGCCCCATCACCCGCCTGCCCAAGCAGGCGTGGGCGTTCAACTACGCTGCCGGCATGGCACTGCGCCAGCCCGTGCAGCGCGCCGTAGCGATGATGATCCGCCACCGCTTCGAGGAGTTGATCCGCGAATTCCGGCCCGACTGCATCCTTTCGGTGCATCCGGTCTTTCTGGGCAGCATCATCGACCTGCTCGAGGAGATGAATCTGCCGATCCCGCTCGTCGCACACGAGGCGGACCTGATCGACATCGCCGACTACTGGTTCGATCCGCGCATCACGCTGGTGCTCGCGCCTTCACAGGAGGCGTACGATTGCACCATCGCCCACGGCGTCGATCCCGCGCGCGTGCGCAGGGTCGGCTTCCCGGTGCGCAGCCGCTTCATGAACATCGCGCCCGCTGCGCCGAAACCCGCCGGACAGCCGCTGACCATCACCATCATGAGCGGCTCGGAGGGGTCGGGTACGGTGCGCGCCGTGGCGCGCGAATTGCTCGCCGGCACGGACGCGCAGGTCAACGTCATCTGCGGGCGCAACAAGGCGCTGCGCAAGAAGCTGCGCAACGCGCTGGGCAAGCGCTATCACGGCAGGCTCAACGCCATGGGCTTTGTCGACGACATCCAGCTCGTCATGCGCGACAGCGACCTGCTGGTGATGCGCGCCAGCCCGAACAGCGTCATGGAGGCGGTGGCACTGAACAAGCCGGTGATCCTCTTCGGTCAGCTTGCGGGGCAGGAGCTGCACAACCCGCAGATGCTCGCCGCGCACGGCCTGGCGGAATACTGTCCGGTGCCGGCGCAGCTGCCCGCGTGCGTCGCGCGCCTGACGGCAAACGGCGGCGAAGGCATCGAGCGCATGCGCGCCAGCCAGCGCGCCTATGCGCCCGGCGATGCCGCCGCAGACACCGCCAAACTGCTCAGCGACTACATTCGCGGCTTGGATGCGCGGGATTGAAGCCGTTGCGCGCGCCGGCGCCCGGAAAAGGGAAACCCCGAGGCCCGGATGCCGGCAAGTCGAGCAGACTAGCGGCGCGTTGAAAACGCCCGCCAGTCGAAAATACAAGCGCAACAGACGAAAAACGCAAACATCACGCCGATTTATTTGCTGCCTGAATTTGTCAATTGAAAGCAAACGCACAAAGAGCAAATCAGGGAAAGCCCCGTTCAGTTCGAAACTGGAGGGGCTTTTGTAGTCCAAAGAAGCACAATGGCGTTTGTTCTTGAGGAAAGACATAGGAACCTCGAAGCGCAGAAATGCCCCTCGCATTGACCAGGTCAAAGTCGAGGAAAAACGCTTTCCTTTATCCAGCCATTGGGTGCCTTTTTGCGTGGCTGCCTTTCTGCGTCTCGATCAGTACACTAAACGCAGCCCTCGATCCACTCGCGATCGGGGGCTGCGCTTTGCGCCGGCGCGCGCTGCGCAAGGAAGGTCCGCCGAACCCTCTGCGCGGCGCGATGTCCAGGAAAAGATCTCAGAACTCGTAGTCGCAGGCGACGGAGGCACAGCGCACCTCGTGCATGCGCTTCTTCACTGGCATGTGCACCGGATGAGTCTGGTAGGCGTCGAACGACGCGCGGTCCTCAAACACGGTGATCAGCGCCAAGTCGTAGCTTCGCTCGCTGCCGAGGAAGTCCGCGCCCGCCTCCAAATCGGTCATGCCCTCGATCTTGCCCTTCATGCCGTAAAAGTTCTTCACCAGCTGGGGAATCTCGCTCTTGTACTCATCCTTGATCTTGAACAGTACGATGTGACGAATCATGTTCCTCATCCTCTCTTCGCGTTGCGTAGAATGTATAGGGACCATAGCGAAGCGTGCCGTCGTAATCGGTCCGCGCGAGCATCCCGCCGCCGGCGGCGCGGGCGATCAGCTTGCGGGACAGGTCGGGCACGTCGCTGCGGGAAAGCGCTTCGGAGGCGTCGATCCAGACGGCCTCGCTGTTCTCATCGCCGTCGCTGCGCGCCGTTCCGGAAACATAGCGCGCGCGAAAGGCGACATACCAGTCCTTCTGATTAAAGCGAATGCCGATCACGCCTTCCGGCTCGACGGACACGCCGGTCTCCTCCATCAGTTCGCGGCGCACGGCGTCCTCGGGCGATTCGCCCTCGAGCACGTAGCCGCCGGGAATCACCAGCTGTCCCCGGCGCACGCCGTAGGTGTGGCGCACCAGCAGCACCTTGCCTTCGCGCAGCACCACGCCGGCGACCGACCGGTCCCAACGGGTGTGTTCCTGCCGCACGTTCTCCCCTCCTCCAGATCTTTTGTTCGCGCCGGTAAGCGGCTATTCCTCCGCCAGCCACGCGATGGCGCGCGCCATGCGGTCAGCTGCCTCCTGAAAGTGTCCGCCGGGGCGGGTTTCAAACCGCGCCTGCGTTCCGCGACCGGCAAGCGCGGCGGCGATGCGCCGGGCGTCGTCCTCGACGGTGCGGAACGCCGGATTCCTGCTCTGGCGCTCGCGGTCACCGACGGAGAAGTACGCGCGCTCCGGCGCCGCCGACGATCTCAACACCCAATCCGCAAAACCGGGATACCACATCGATCCCGAGACCGACGCCGCGCGGGTGAACAGGCTTGCGGACAGCGCCGCATACACCGCAAACAGTCCCGCCAGCGAATAGCCCGCAATCCAACGCGCTTCCGTACGCAATTCCGCCTCAACTGCGGGAATCGCCGTCTGCGCCAATTCGCGCAGCAGCGCATCTGCACCGCCGCCAAAACCCGTCCGACCGCGCACAACCGGCGGCGCGGACCACGGCGTCAGCTCGCGATCCCAGTCCACGCCCTCGACAGCGGCGATGACTGCCGTTCCCATGGGCAGCTGTGCGGACACCTGCGCCGCGAATTCGAAGTCGGCGACCATCCACACCGTCGCCGCGCCGCTGCCGAACGCCTGCACGCGCCGCGTGCCGAACTGCCAAGTCATGTCTGCTCCGCGAAATCGTCCGCCGCGCCTGACCGGGATTCGTCCGCCGCAGCCGGCACGCACGCTTCCGGCATCGTCACAGCGCCATCGTCCGGTAGATCCGCACGTGGTTCCTGCCCCGCGTCAGATGTTCCGTTGTTACCTGCTGCGCTGGCATCCTCCCTCGGCTGGTCGCTGACGCTCGCGTGCGCGCGCCGCGCCGCC
>CALVPU010000158.1 GCA_944353735.1 uncultured Eubacteriales bacterium
GCTGCCGGAGCCGGTCGCGGCGAGCAGCCGGTCGTATTCCGGCAGGAACGCCTCGCCCTTGGCGCGGTACTGCGCGTAGACGCCCAAGCCGAACAGCATCCCGAAGGCGTAGGGGAAGTTGTAGAAGTGGATGGTCGTCGAATAGTAGTGCGGCTTGCACGCCCACATGTAGGGATGCAGGAATTTGGGGTCCAGTCCGTCGCCGTATGCCTGTTTCTGCGCTTCGAGCATGATGGCGCACAGCTCGCGCGGCGACAGCGGATGGTCCTTGCGGCGCTCGATGAGCTCGGTCTCGAACAGGTAGCGGCTGAGGATGTCGACCACGACCTGCGCCGCGTCGCCGAGCTGCTGCTCGAGCAGCGTGATCCGAGTGGCGTCGTCCGCGGTCTCGAGCGTCTTTTCCATCAGGAGCGTCTCGTTGAAGATCGACGCGGTTTCCGCCAGCGGCATGGGATAGTCGCTCATCAGCACGGAGGCATCGTTCAGGCAGCTGCTGTGGTAGGCGTGACCGAGTTCGTGCGCGAGCGTGCTGACGGAGGCGTAGCTGCCCTCGAAGTTTGCCATGACATAGCTCATCCGCAGTGGATGGACGCCGGAGCAGAATGCGCCGCCCTGTTTGCCCTCGCGCGGCTCGGCGTCGATCCAGCGCTCGCGGAAGGCGCGGTCGATCAGCTGCGCCATGCGCGGGCTGAACCGGCCCATGACCTCGACCAGCAGCGTGTGCGCCTCTTCCAGCGTGTAGCGGCGCTCCGCTTTGCCGACCGGCGCGCAGAGGTCGTAGAACTTGAGACCGCCCTCGTAGCCCAGCAGCCGCGCCTTGAGGCGGAAATAGCGGCGGAACATCGGCAGGCTCCTGCGCATCGCCGACAGCAGGGCGTCCAGCGTGGCGCGGTCCATGCGGCTCGCGTCCAGCGCGGTTTCCAGCACGCTGTCGTAATGGCGCAGTTCGCACAGCGTCAGCGCTTCGCCCTTGACGCCGTTCAGGCACGCCGCCATGGGGATTTCGATGCGCGGATACGCCGCCAGCTCCGCCTCGTAGGCGCGCCGGCGCACGTCCGCCGAGGGGCTGTTTGCCAGGCCGCGGATTGCCGACAACGGCAGCTTCACGGTCTGTCCGTCCTGATCAAAGGGGATCATCAAATTGGAGTCGAGCTGGTCGCGCAGCTGTTCCCAGCTCATGCCGCCGGTCATCTGCATCCTCAGGACAGCGGGCTCAATCGCGGGGTCGATGGCGTGCGCCGCGTCTTTTTTCAGTTGCCGCAGCAGGAAGGCGTGTTCGGCGAGCAGAGCGTCCGCGCGGATCAGCGCCTCAAGGTCGTCCACGCCGCCCAGATAGCGGCTCAGCGCGCTGTAGATCTGCGTCCATTCGGCGTTCAGGTCAATCACGCGGCTGTAAAACGCGCGCGCCGGTTCGCAGTTGGCGTCCACGGCGAGGGTGAGATAGGCAAATTCGGAAACCTTGATCTGCAGGTCGGCGGCGGTCTGCATGGCGCGGATGACCGCCGCAAGGCTGTCCGCGGGACTGTCGCCCGGCAGTTTGGCGATCGCCGCGCGAATGGCGGCGACCTGCTCGAACGCGGCGCTGGCGTCCGCGATCAGCTTTGGGTCGTCAAAGCCGGCGTAGAGTTTGGATAGATCCCAGTGCATGGCGCGATTCCTCCTTCAATTTCATCCCTATTATACCAGTTTTTCTCCGGCTTGACAACCAAGCGCCGCCGGCTTGACAGCCAGCGGCGCAGGGGTTAAGCGGGTTCGCGACCGCAAAAGCGCTCAAACCGCTCCGAAAAGCGTGAAGTTGTCGTCAGCGGCGATTTTGCTCCGTTCGACCGCCGCGCTTGCATCCGGCGGTCGCTTGCGTCCAGGCAAGCTTTCCTGAAGGCGAGCTCGCTTGCTCGGCTGGCAGGCCGTCTCAACGCTCCGCCAGCCTGCAGGTTCTGTCGATTTCCTGAACCGGCGGCTTGCCGTTACAGGCGCCGGGCGATCTCGCGGTTGACCTTTTCGCGCAGGCCGAGCACATAGCCATCGCCCTGCGGATAGCGGTCAAAGCGGATCGGTTCCACACCTTCGTCGATCAGGGCGAGCACCGTCGCGCGGTCGGACAGCGATTCCAGCAGCTGCATCGCGCGCAGGTCCTGCATCGCCTCGAGCACGTGCATCAGCCGCATCGACACGACCGGATGCCCGCCACGCCCGGGATAGACGTGGAAGGCGTCGCCGGCAGGCGCGAAGCCGTCGCAGTCGGTGTCCAGCCACGGGTCGATCAGGTAGTCGGAATACTGGGCATAGTAGAAGTTGAACGCCCACTGCAGGAAGCCCTTGATGTCAAACTTGTACAGCTGCGCGCCGAGAACGCGGGTGCGCGCGCCGGGCATCGCCATGAACACGTTGGACACGTCCACGCCCTGTCCGACGCAGTAGTACCCCCACAGGTCGGGGATTTTGCGCGCCAGGAACGGCTCGATGTGGTTCGTGGCGGGCACGGGGTGCTCGACCGCGCCGCTGTCGTAAAACGCCGGATCGCTCAGCGCGTCGACGATCGGACGACCGCGCAGGTGCTTCTGTACCAGCGCTTTCGCGGCAAGGTAGCTCGGCAGGTCGGCGGCGCTCGGCTCGTCGGAGATGTGGAAGATCGTGCGGTCGGCGATGCCGAGCGCCTCGAGCTCGTCGAGCAGCGCCGGCAGGTAGGCGTCGAGGAAGGCGGCGTACGCCTCGCCCGCGGCGGGCGTGTCCCAGCCGAAGATGCGTTCCATGCCATTTTCCGTGCGCGCGACGATCTGCGGCGCGCACTTGGCGCCCCACTGCGTGAACAGGTGGGCGATCTCATAGTATTCCACGCCGCAGCGGCGGCACATGTCCACCCAGCGGCGCAGGCGACCGAAGGCGAAGCGATAGCCGCCGTTCTCGCGGAACACATCCACCAGCTGCACCGTCGGACGGTACGTGCCCACGCGCGTGTCCAGCGGCGGCGTGTGCGTGGGCGTAAAGGCGACGTTGACGCCGTGCTCCACGGCGCAGCGTACGTAGTTTTCCACGATGGACCAGTATTCCTCGGAGAAGATCTCCACGCCGTAGAAATCGGCGAGGCAGTCCGTGTGCAACCAACGGGTGTGGATCAGCGTCTGCTTGGGCAGACGGGCGCCGATCAGTTCCAGCGCGACCTCTGTCTCGCCTGCGGTTTCGCCGCTCTCCTCGTCGATCAGGCGCAGCCGCGCGCGGTATTCGCCGGCGGGAAACGCACCCTCGGGTGCGAAATCGAACCAGACGGCGTTCCAGATTCCCGGCAGCGCGCGCAGGCCGTGCGCGGGAATGTCGGTCAGCGGATCGGGATACAGGCCGGGCTGCTTGCCAGCGAGGTAGTTATCGTCGGCGTCGGGCAGCGCGGGCATGCGCACCGGCACGTACTTGACGCGGCGCGCGCGCAGCGGCACTTCGGAGGCGATTTCCAGCCGCAGCTGCGGGCGCGCGGGCGTGCCCTCAGGCAGGCGATAGGCGATTTGGAAGGAAACGATCTCGTCGAGCAGGCCGGAAAAGCGCGGAGCGCAGGCTTCCGGCGCGTCCTGGGGAAAGACCTTGGCGATGGGGGAGAGTACGCGCAGCTCAAGCATGCGAAAAGACCTCCTCTGTCTGGGCGTTTGGAAGGACGGGTGGCTGTAAAAAAAT
>CALVPU010000159.1 GCA_944353735.1 uncultured Eubacteriales bacterium
GGTTCGCGAACCTCCCGCCCACGCGGCGGAGCGCGGTCCGCGCAAACCTCCCGCCCACGCGGCGGAGCGCAGTTCGCGCGAACCTCTCACCTTCGCAGCCGAGCGCGGTCCGCGCAAACCTCTCGCCCACGCGGCGGAGCGCAGTTCGCGCGAACCTCTCACCTTCGCAGCCGAGCGCGGTTCGCGAACCTCCCGCCATCTCGGTGAAAAAGTGTGGTTCGCGAACCTTCCGGCAGACCCGCGTTCGCCGCTGGGCGCGGACGTTCCGGCACCGCTGCATTTCAGCACAGCGCCGCGTACCCCAACTCGGGGTCCGCGGCGCTTTTTCTCGCCATCGCGCCCTCACGGCACCGCCGCCCAGTGCCCCCAGAACTTCTTCAGGCTCTGGCGCAAACCTGTGGCGGCGACGGACTCCGCCGCTGCGACGGGAATCTGCGCCACCGTCTTGCCGTCCACCACCACGTCCACCGAGCCGACGCGCTCGCCCGCCGCCACCGGCGCGGCAATCGACTCCGGCAGGTTGGGCGCGAGCTGTATGCCCTGCTCGCTGCCCTTGAGGATCAGCAGCGTCAGGTCGGCGTCCAGCTGGACAGCGACGGAACCGGCGTCGCCGTCCGTGACCGGCAGCCCGCCGCGCACCCGCGTGCCGCGCTGCGCCACCGGGTAGAGGCGGTAGTTGGCGAAGCCGTAGTCGAACATCTCCGCCGCGAGGTCGAAGCGCTCCGTGCCGCTCGGCGCGCCGAGCACGATGGCGATCAGGCGCATGCCGCCGCGCTCGGCGGTGGCGGCGATGCAGTAGCCCGCCTCGTCGGTGGAGCCGGTCTTGCCGCCGTCGCAGCCGTCGTAGAGGCGGATGAGCCGGTTCGTGTTCGTCAGCTGCGTGACGCGGCCGTCGCCGTGATCGACCTCGTCGAGCCAGATGTGCGCGTACTCGAAGTACAGCGGATGGCTGAACATCTCCGCCGCCATGCGCGCCACGTCGCGGGCGGTGGTGTGCTGGCCCTCGGCGGGCAGGCCGGTGCAGTTGACGAAGTGCGTGTCCGCCATGCCCAGCTGCGCGGCGCGCTCGTTCATCCGCTCGACGCACAGCGCTTCCGAGCCGTAGAGCGCCTCGGCGATCGCCACGGCGGCGTCGTTGGCGCTGCCGACGATGGCGCTCTTGAGCAGCACGTCGAACGTCTGCGCCTCGCCGATGTCCAGCAACACCTGCGAGCCGCCCATGCCCGCCGCATCTTCCGAGACCGTCACCATGTCGCTGAGCGCCACGCGCCCGGCGTCGACGGCCTCGAGCGCCAGCAGGATGGTCATCACCTTGATCACCGAAGCCACGGCGCGCGGGGAATCGGCGTTCATCTCGAAGATGATCTGTCCGCTCTGCGGCTCGAGCAGCAGCGCGGCGGCGCAGTCGAGCGCAAACGGCGGCGCGTCGAGCAGCGCCGAGCCGGACAGCTCGACGGGCGCGGGCGTCGCCTGCGGCGCCGGGGACGAAAGGTCGATCTCCGCGCCCGCCGGCGCGACCAGCACGGCGAGCGCCATCAACAGCGCGGTCAAGCGGCGCATGAACATCCCTCCCATTGATCGTCTATCCCATCATGTGCGCCGCCGCAGCCAAAAATGCCAAGCCGCCCACAAAAAAGTGCCGGCAACCGGCGCGAATGGCAAAACAGTGGAAAGCGCGCGGCGGTTGACGGCACAAGCCCCGCTGCGGTTGGCGGCGGGGCTTTACAGGATGTCTGGGGGAATCACTTCGTCGCGGCGTCCCTTTCCGGCGCTGCGGAACCGCCGATGCGTAGTGCTCCCTTTCTGGCGTTGGTGAAACCGCTGGTAAACAGTGCTTACGCACAAACCCCGCTGCGACCGGCGGCGGGGCTTGTAGGCAGTTCATGGGGAAATCGCTTCGCGCGGCGTTCCTTTCCAACGCTGGCGGAACCGCGAGCACGGCGTTCCTTTCCAATGCCGGTGAACCTTCCGGTGCGCGGCACTCTTTTTCCGGCGCTGGCGGAACCGCGGGGGCGGCGGTTGACGGCACAAGCCCCGCTGCGGTTGGCGGCGGGGCTTTACAGGATGTCTGGGAAAATCACTTCGTCGCGAAGTTCATGGCTGCGAGGATCTGTTCGAGCGTGGCGACCAGATCCGCATCGCTGAGGTATTCCGCCTCGGAAGCGGTATCGTTGTGCAGGTGGACGACGATGCTGCGCTCGCCCACGGGAATGTAGGCGTTGAGCACCTGCATGTACTCGACAGCTTCCGCGTCCTCGACATCTTCGGCTTCCGCGGTTACATCTGCGGATTCCGCATCTCCGTCCGCCGCGGCTTCCGCTCCCGCGTCCTCGGCAGGCTCGACTTCCGCAGTCGCATCCGCGGCTTCGGCAGACTCCGCATCCTCGGCAGACTCAGCGCCCTCCGCTCCGTCCGCCGCGGCTTCCGCTTCCGCGTCCTCGGCAGGCTCGGCTTCCGCAGTTGCATCCGCAGCTTCGGCAGACTCCGCATCCTCGGCAGACTCAGCTTCCGTGGACTCCACTCCGTCCGCCGCGGCTTCCGCTCCCGCGTCCTCGGCAGGCTCGACTTCCGCAGTCGCATCCGCGGCTTCGGCAGAC
>CALVPU010000160.1 GCA_944353735.1 uncultured Eubacteriales bacterium
GAACGCCGCCCTGAAGCACGCCAGCCGCTACCGCGGCACTCCGGCGCAGTCTCCCAACAGCTCTATCAGCTCAGAAATGGCGGATCTGGTCGTAGTCTCGAGATAACAAACGACACATCCCGCGGGCGCCTCTGCACAGGGGTTCCTGCGGGTTTTTGAGGTACGATGCGCATGGTCATGAGGAACGTGCATGAAGGACATCGCAACCGGCTGCGCGAGCGCGCCCGGCTTGAGGGGTTTGACAACTTCAACCCGCACCAGGTGCTGGAATACCTGCTCTTTTACTCCATTCCGCGGCAGGATACCAGCGCGATTGCCCACGAATTGATCTACCAGTTTGGCACGATACAGGCGGCGCTCGCCGCGCCGCGCGAGGAACTGCTGAAGATCAAGGGCATCGGACCGCGCACTGCGGATTGGCTCGGACGCATCGGCGAATTGATCGACGCCTACGCGGAGTTGGGTCTGGAGGATCGCCCGCAGATCACCAACTATGCCAGCGCGCTCGAATTCTGTGCCAGCCGCCGTCCGCTGGCGAAGATACCCTCGACCTATCACGTCGCCATGTCGCCTTCCGGGGTGGTGCAGGTCTTCGAGCCGCTGTGCGATTCGCTGCAGTGGTGTTCGGCGATTCCGCTGCGCAAGAGCATGTTCAGCGCCATGGCGGTGCACGCGCGCAACGTCATCGTCATCGAGTACGTCAAACAAGAGACGCCGAAGGTCCGCGCCTACGATAAGCGCGCCGCCACATCGTATGCCGGCGTGTTGCGCTGCACCGGGTCGGAACTTCTGGACGTGATCCTTGTCGGTTCGCGCGACGCGATCAGCATGAACCGCGAGGGCAGCTTTGATCGCGAACTGTATGGCGAAGCGCGCTCGCGGCTGTCCGAGCGCTATCTGCTCGAACCAGACAGCGCGATCGACTACGGACTTCCATATTCGGACGAGGGGCTGTGAGTGTTCGCAGCGGATGCCTGCCGCCGCAAACGAAGCGCATGTCGGTTTGCCGCGCGGTTCGCGGAGACAAAATGCGCGAATTGCCGTTCGATCCGGACCTGTCAAGCGAAAGCCGCCGCACAAAGCGAGAGGATCAAGAAACGCCCTGTTCAACTCGAAACAGGGCGATTTTTGCGCGTGCTGATGTGGCTTGCGTGGAAATGGGCGATGTTCCGACGGCGGAACATCGCCCATTGTGCGTGGATCAGAGCTCCCAGACCTCGTCAGCGTATTCGCGGATCGTGCGATCGGACGAGAACTTGCCCGCGCCTGCGATGTTGTGCAGGCACTTCTTGGCAAATCCAATCTCATCGCGCGTCGCGCGAATGGCGGCGAGCTTGGTTTCCCGGTATGCCGGGAAGTCCTTGAGCAGGAAGTAATGGTCGGGCTTGTGCCAGCTCGCGCCCTCGAGCAGCGCGGTGAACAGCTCGTGCAGCGCGCCGTCCTCGTCGGCGAAGGTGCCGTCGTCGAGCGCGTCCACGGCGCGCCGCGTGCGCGGGTCGGATTCGTACAGCGCCTTGGGATCGTAGCTGTCGCGGATGGCCTCGATTTCCTCGACGGTGGCGCCGAAGATGAAGTTGTTTTCCTCGCCTGCCTGCTCGACGATCTCGATATTCGCGCCGTCGTAGGTTCCCAGTGTGCAGGCGCCGTTGAGCATCAGCTTCATGTTGCCCGTGCCGCTCGCCTCTGTGCCGGCGGGTGAGATCTGCTCGGACAGGTCGGCGGCGGGGATGATGTGTTCGGCGTAGGAGCAGTTGTAGTTGTGCACGAACACCACGCGCATGCGGTCGTTGACTTCGGCGTCGCCGTTGACCATGTCCGCAATCTGGTTGATAAAGCGGATGATCGCCTTGGCGCGGTCATAGCCCGGCGCCGCCTTGGCGCCGAAGATGAACGCCGTGGGCGGGAAGTCGGCGATCGTGCCGTCCTTGAGTCCGTAATAGAGGTCGAGGATGGAGAAGGCGTTGAGCAGCTGGCGCTTGTACTCGTGCAGCCGCTTGATCTGTACGTCGAACACGAAGTGCTCGGGAATGTCGATGCCCTCGCGCTCGCGGATCAGTGCCGCCAGCTGGCGCTTTTTTTCGCGCTTGACGGCGATAAAGCGCTCGGCGAGCGCGTCGTCGATCTTTTCGTCGAGCGCGCGCAGCCGGAACAGGTCGGTCAGGTAGCCGGAACCGATCGCGTCGTCGAGCAGCGCGCACAGTTCGGGATTGCACAGACCGAGCCAGCGGCGCTGCGTGATGCCGTTGGTCTTGTTCGTGAAGCGCTCAGGAACCAGCGCGTACCACTCGCGGAACACATCGCGCTTGAGGATCTCCGTATGGATCGCGGCGACGCCGTTGGTGCGTGAAGAGCCGTACACGGCGAGGTTCGCCATGTGCACCCGACCATCCCGGACAATGTCCAGCGCGGCGGTGTCCGCGACGCCCTTCTTGCGCAGTTCGCTGGTCAGCCGCGTCTGGATGCGCTTGATGATGCGCACGAGTGCGGGGGAGACGTCGTTGAGCAGCGCGAGATCCCAGACCTCCAGCGCCTCGCGCATGACCGTGTGGTTGGTGTAACGGAAAGTGCGCTGCGCGATGCGGAACGCACGGTTGAAGGTCACGCCGTCCTCCATCAGCAGGCGGATCAGTTCGGGAATCGCCATCGTCGGGTGCGTGTCGTTGAGCTGAACAGCGTGCAGTTCGGCGAAGCGGTCGTAGTCCGAGCCGAAGCGCGCGCGGAAGGCGCGCAGCATGTCCTGAAGCGACGCCGAGCAGAGCACGTACTGCTGGCGGGCGCGCAGCAGCTTGCCGGCGCGCAGGGTGTCGTTGGGATAGAGCAGCTTGGTGATGTCCTCGGCGACGTTCTTGTCCTTCGAGGCCTTGGCGTAGTCCTGACGGTTGAACAGGTCGAAGTCAAACTCATGCGTGCTCTCGCATTGCCACAGGCGCAGCGTGCCGATGCTGCTGTTTTCACCGTATCCGATGACCGGCATATCGTATGGAACGGCGCGGACTTCGCAGTGCTTCATCGGCACGACGACGCTCAGCTCGTCGCGCCGGATGCTCCACGGATCGCCGAACTGCGTCCAGTCGTCCGGCAGTTCCTTTTGCCGGAAGTTCTCGAACACCTGCTTGAACAGACCGTAGCGGTAGCGCAGGCCGTAGCCGTCCAGCGGCACGTTGTGCGTGGCGGCGCTGTCGAGGAAGCATGCCGCCAGCCGCCCGAGACCGCCGTTGCCGAGCGCCGCATCCTCGACGTCCTCGAGCGCAGCGAGGTCGATGCCCCGTTCGGCGAGTAGCGCGCGCACGTCTTCGAGCATGCCCAGCGCGTAGAGGTTGTTGTACACGAGTCTGCCGACCAGATATTCTGCGGAGAGGTACAGCGCGTGGCGACGCTCGAGGCGGTCAGCTGCGTCGTCCGCCCAGCGCGGCGCGATGCGCAGCATCACCGCGTCGGACAGCGCTTCGTGCAGCTGTACGGCGGTGGCGTTCTCCAGCGCGGTATGGAAGCGGGCGGCGACCAGTTCGTCCGCGCGGGCGACGAGGTCCTTCGCGTCAAATCCCGGCAGCTGACCGCGATGGTAGCGGCGGTTGAGAATGCGCACGCGGCGCGCCACGGAAGAAAGATCCTGTGGAAGCATGCGCCACAACCAATTGCCGCCGACGGTGCCGGGATAGTTCATGCGCGATTTCTCGCCGAGGCTGAGCAGGTCCTGCATCGGCACGATGGCGGTATCGGCAACGGAGGCGAACGCCGCTTCCAGCAGCGCAGGCAGGATGTCGTCGCTGCCGGGCTTCATGCCCAGCTTTTCGCGCGCAAACGCCTTGACCGCGTCGCTGGCATGCGCCCACCAGCCGAGCGTGGTGTTGTTGTCGTGCGTGCCGGTATAGACGATACAGTTTTCCGTGTGGTTCTGAGGCAGGTCGACGTTGGCGTCGTCGCTGTCGAACGCGAACTGCAGCACCTTCATGCCGGGATAGCCGCAGAACTTGAGCAGGCGCTTGACGCGCGGACTGACCACGCCGAGGTCCTCGGCGACGATCTTCAGGTTGGGCAGTTCCCGGCGAATGCGGCGGAACAGCTTGCGGTCGGGACCGAGCTCGTACTTGCCGTTGCGTGCGGTGGACTCAGTCGCGGGGATGGCGTAGTAGTTGGCGAAGCCGATGAAGTGGTCGATGCGCAGCAGGTCGAACAGTTCGCCCGCGGCGCGCAGCCGACCGATCCACCAGGCGAAGTTCGTCGCCTCGTGGCGGTCCCAGCAGTACAGCGGCTTGCCCCAGCGCTGACCGTCCGCCTGAAAGTAGTCCGGCGGCACGCCGGCGATGCGGATGGGGCGGCAATCCTCGTCCAATTCGAACAGCTCCGGATTGAGCCAGACGTCGGCGGAGTCCTCCGCGACGTAGATCGGCATGTCGCCCATCAGCTCGACACCGTTGGCGCGCGCGTAGTCGTGCAGCGCGCTCCACTGGCGGAAGAACAGGACCTGCTCGAATATGTAGGCGTCGACGCGGTCCTTGAGCATATCGGCATAGCGCGCCACGGCTTCTGGCTTGCGCAGCCGGATGTCCTCGTCGGGCCACTCCATCCACGAGATGAGGTGGAAATGCTCCTTGATCGCGCAGAACAGCGCGTAGTCCCGGACCCACGGGTGGCTGTCGACAAAGGCGTCGACCTCGGCGGACAGCGCCTCACGGGCGTTCGCATAGGCGGCGGTCATCAGCCTGGCATGCTGCGCCTTGACCGCCTCGAAGTCGATCGCATCGGCGTTTTCCAGCGGCGCGTACGCGCCCTCGGGAAGGATGCCGTCGCGCTCGAGAAACGCGGGGTCGATCATCAGCGGGTTGCCCGCATAGGTCGATGTGCTCTGATAGGGCGACTCGGCATAGCCCGTCGGTCCCACGGGAAGCATCTGCCAAATGTTCATGCCCGCCGACTTGACGAAGTCGACAAAGTCATATGCCGCCTGACCCAGCGCGCCGATTCCGCCGCGGGAGGGCAGCGAGGTGATGTGCAGCAGTACACCGCTCTTTCTCATAAAATCTCTCCTCTGATGGACTGACTGTTTTCAGCCGCTGGCAACATTATACCCGAACGCCCGATAAATAACAAGTATTTTTTGACAGCGCTGTAAAATGTGGGGGGGTTGACACTTTTGGGCTGCATGGTATAATGAGGGCAAATTGGAAAAGGAGGAAACGGGATGAAGAGATGGATGGCGATCGTGCTCGCCGCGCTGATGCTCATGGGTGCGGCGCTGGCGGAGGAGAGCGACCGAACGCTGGAGACGTCGCTGGAACTGGCGGCTTGTGTCGGCGAGCTGGTGGGGGACGATGCCTTTCGAGGTCTGATGTCGAGCTCGCAGCAGTTCGACGAGTTGCTCGAGCCGCTGCAGCGCGTGGATTACGGCGCGCCGTTGAGTGCGTGGCGGCTCGAGAAGACGCCGCTGTTCGACGTGGTGGCGCAGTTGGCGGGCGCGTTCGACGTGGACTTTTCCGCCCTCAGCAATGCCGGGCAGGAGCGCTTCGAACAGATGCTGCCGCAGTCCCTTCTGACGCAGGCCAATGGAAATCGGGGCGCCGACTGGCTCGCCTTGGCGGCGATGCTGACCTTCAGCCGTACCTATGTCATGCCGGAGGACTTCGCGCCGTGCATCGACCTGATCGAGTTTGACGGCGCGATTGTTAGCGTCTCCTTCGCGCAGACAGGGGAGGAGACGATCACCGCCACGGCAATGCTGGTGGCGAATGGCGCGGAGGACATTGAGTCGTTCGCGCGCGAATTGGCGCCGGCACTGATGTACACGGTCGAGCAGGTTGCGTGAGCAGTGTGACGCCGCGCGGCGCGCGGGAGGGCGGTCCTTGCGACAGGGATCGCCCTCTTTGGCGTCGATGCGCGCCGGTTCGAGGTTGTTTGGAACACCAGTTCGACACAGTTCCGATGCGCAAAAATCAGATATTCATGGATTTATCACACTTTTTTGTTGCTTTTGCCAATGAAATGCGCTATAATATCCATAGCGGCGGAATCCCCTCTTCTCATTCCCCTATCCCATCCGCCGCTCGGAATCGCCTCCCAGGGCGATTCCGTTTTTTTCGTACGGAAACCTCACGCTCAGTTTTGGAGGAAAACTGCACGGCAAAGCGCCCGCTCTGCATGAGCGGGCGCTTCCTGACATTCAGGCGATTTCCAGCGCGATTTCCATCATCTTGGTGAACGTATTCTGGCGGTCCTCGGCGGGCAGCGCTTCGCCGGTAACGATGCTGTCTGAGATCGTCAGCAGCGCAAGGGCGTTCTTGCCCGCGGCGGCGGCGTTGAGGTAGAGCGCGTAGACTTCCATTTCCACGCAGAGCACGCCAAGCTTCATTAGTTTGGACGACGCCGTCTCATAGCCGCCCTGCTCGTAGAAGCAGTCGCTGGAGAACACCGGTCCGGGCACGACGCGCTGGCCCAGCGCCCGTCCCGCCTCAACGGCGCGCGTGAGCAGCTCGTAGGAACAGCAGGGGGCGAGCGTGCCGCTGAAGCCGAACGAATAGCCGTAATTGGAGGTCGTGTAGGCGCTCATGGCGGCGACGACGTCGCGCAGCTGGAGCTTGTCGGTCATTGCGCCGGCGGAACCGACGCGGATGATGTTCTCCACGCCGTAGTAGTTGTACAGCTCGTAGGAATAGATGCCGATGGACGGCATGCCCATGCCCGACGCCATGACGGACACGCGCTTGCCCTTGTAGGTTCCGGTATAGCCCTGCACGCCGCGAACGTTGTTGACCAGCACGGGATGCTCGAAGTAGCGCTCGGCGATGAATTTGGCGCGCAGCGGGTCGCCGGGCATCAGCACGGTGCGGGCGAAATCGCCCTCCTTGGCGTTGATGTGGGGAGTCGGGATGTTGCCCATGTCAAATGCCTCCTTCGTTCGTCGCTTGAGTTCAATTCTATTATAGCGGAATGCGGCGGGCGCGTCAACCGGCGGAGGACAGCGCGAGCTGTTCCCAGCGGTGCCCGCGATAGCGCGCGACGTAGAGGATCACGCGGCAGATCCAGTCGGCGACCATGGCGATCCACACGCCCACGGCGCCCATGCCGAGTCCCAGCCCGATGACATAGCTCAGCGCGATGCGGAATACCGCCATCGAAACCAGCGCCACGACCATCGTATAGCGCACGTCGTTCGCTGCGCGAAGCGCGTTGGGCAGCGTGAATGCCAGCGGCCAGAGGATCATTGCCGAGCCGTTGTGGATGACGATCAGCGTGGTGGCGAGCGAAAGCGCTTCGCGGCTGGCGTCAAAGATCGGCAGCGCCCATTGCAGCAGCAACAGCAGCGGCGCGTTGACCAGCGCCGTGGCGGCGTACGTCCACAGCAGCAGCTTGCGCGTGTAGTGGCGCGCCTGCCTGATGTCGCGCGCGCCGATGCACTGCCCGACGACGGTGATGATCGCCAGGTTCATCGTCTGTCCCGGCAGACAGCCGATGGTGTCCATGGTGTTGGCGACGGCGTTCGCCGCGGTCTGAATCGTGCCGAATTGCGCGATGACCTGCACGACCAGCACGCGCCCGAGCTGGAAGAGGCTGTTTTCCAGCCCGCTGGGCACGCCGATGTGCAGGATGTTGCGCATCATGGCGAAGTCGGGCTTCCACGCGCCGTGGAGCAGGTGGATCTGCAGGTGCGTGTTGCGCAGCAGCCAGAGGATGCAGAACGCGCCAACTGCGCGCGAAACCAGCGTCGGGATGGCGACGCCCTCGACGCCCGTGCCCACGCCGTAGATGAGCGCGGCGTTGCCGCCGACGTTGATGGCGTTGACCAGCAGGGAGATGATCATCGTCATGCCGGCGCGGTTCATCGAACGGTACAGCGCTGCGCCGGCGTTGTACAGCGCGATGAAGGGGTAGGAGAGCGCCGTGATCCACAGATAGGTCATGGCGTTGTCCCAGACCGCCTGCTCGACTCCGCCGAATACCAGCCCGAACAGCTGCGCGCGCAGCAGGATCATCGGCACGGTGATCACGAGCGATATGCCCAACACTACCAGCACGAGCTGGTTCGCCACGCGGCAGGCGTCGCTGCGCCGGTTCGCGCCCAGAAATTGCGAGGCGACGACCGCGCCGCCGGTCGCCAGCGCCGAGAACAGCGCGATGAGCACGTTGCAGAACATGTCCACCAGCGACACGCCGGAGATCGCCGCGTCGCCCAGCGCCGAGACCATCACCGTGTCCGCCATGCCGACGAATATGCTCAGCGCCTGTTCAATCAACAGCGGCAGCAGCAGGCGTCCGAGCTGACGATTTGTAAACATCCGCATTCCTCCCCGTCCTTCTCCTGACCGCTCAGCGCGAAAAGCGCGCCATTGTCTCGCGGTCCGCCTCCGTGCACCCGCGCAGCGCTGGCGGCGCGCCGGGAGCATCTGCCGGGCACAGCCGCAGTCCGAACCAAATCACGTCATGCCAGCGCCCGAGCTTGTAGCCCGTGCGCGGCAGCGTTCCGAGCCGCGCAAAGCCCATTCGCTCGTGGAAGCGAATGCTGGCGCTGTTTTCGCCGGTGACGATGCCGTAGAGGTTGTGGAACCCGCGCAGGCGCAGCATCTGCACAAGACAGCCGTACAGCCGCGCGCCGATGCCTCGCCCGCGGGCGTCGCGGTCGAGGTAGATGGAAAGGTCGGCATCCCAGGCATAGGCGGCGCGCGAAAAAGCCGCGTCGGCGTAGGCATAGCCGAGCACGGCGCCGTTTTCCTCCCATGCGATCCACGGATAGCGCGCCGAAATGGCGGCGAAGCGCTGCGCAAAGGCATTGAGCGCGGGGACTTCCCACTCAAAGGTCACGGCGGTCTCGCGGATGTACGGCGCATAGATTGCCAGCATTGCCGGAACGTCGCCCGGCGCGGCGGCGCGGATCATGGCGCTTCCTCCTCTCGGGCGGTCAGCCCGCGGCGAATCTTTCCCCATTATAGCACCGTTTGCCAGACTTGTCGATTGCGATCGCGCGAATTTTTGCGCCGCAGCGGCATATAAATATGTATGTAAAAGATGTGCGAAGCAATGGACAGGGCAAGGATTTTGTGCTATAATACCAAAGATGCCGGCGCCGCGCGTCGCGGTTCCGGGAATAATTTCATACAAAGGGATAAGCAACATGTCGAAGCTCATCAAGGAGTTCCGCGAGTTCGCCTTCAAGGGCAACGTCGTGGACATGGCGGTCGGTGTTCTGATTGGCTCCGCGTTCAGCGGCATCGTCACCAGCATCGTCAACGATCTCTTCACGCCGTTCATCGCGCTGCTGACCGGCAGCGTCGATTTCTCCGATTGGGTCATCCCGCTGGGCAGCGGCGAGACCGCGCCGTCGATCGCGATCGGCTCGTTCGTGCAGACGGTCATCAACTTCTTTATCGTGGCGATCTGCATCTTCGCGATGGTCAAGTTCATCAACAAGCTCAAGCGGCCCGCGCCGGAAGCGCCGAAGCCCGCCCCGCGCCTGTGCCCCTACTGCAAGGGCGAGATCGCCGCGGACGCCACGCGCTGCCCGCACTGCACGTCGCATCTGGAGTAATCATCACAGCCTGAGGTTTCGACTATGCGCAGAGAACTTCGCGAACGGCTGAACGTTCGGAAGACAACGCGATTCGCCATCATCATCAACGCGCTGCAAATCCTAGCGATGGGCAGCGTGTTTTGCTATGTCCTGCTGCACGACGTCACCTTTCTCTCGCGCAACGCGGAGCTGGTTCTGCTCGGCTTCTGTCTGCTCATCGTCATCTGGGGCGCGGCGATGGACATTCGCGACGCGGTCATCACCACGCGCATCGCCGAGCAGACGCACATGCTCGAGGAGGCGTACAGCCAGCTCGAGGACCTCAACGGCACGCTTCGCCGCCAGCGTCACGATTTCATGAACCACTTGCAGGTCGTGTTCAGCCTGACGGAGATGGGGGAGTACGGCGAGGCGATGCAGTACATTGAGCGCGTGTACGGCGACATCCAGCGCGTTGGTCAGGTGCTGCGCACGTCGATCCCGGCGGTCAACGCACTGCTCGCCGCCAAACATGCCGACTGCGCCGAGCACGGCATTGGCTTTGCGGCGGAGATCGCCTCGGACTGGTCGGGCATGCCCGTTTCCGGCTGGGAAATGTGCCGCGTGTTCGGCAACCTGATCGACAATGCCTGCGACGCCATTGAGGACGCTGGCGTGCGCACGGACAGCCGCGTGCGCGTGACGCTGGGCGAAACGCCGGGCGCGTACGTGTTTTCCGTCGCCAACAATGGTCCGCGCATTCCCGCCGGTGCGCTCGAAGACATCTTCCATGAAGGCTTTACGACCAAGGCGGATGGTCACGGCACGGGCCTGAGCATCGTCTCCGAGATCCTCACGACCTATGGCGGCAGCATTGAAGTCAGCTCCGACGATGCCGAGACGCGTTTCAGCGGCGCCATTCCCAAGCCGGCGGCGATGCCGCCCCGAGACAAATAGGCTTGCCCGCGCGGATGGAAGGACGCAGGTTCCGAGACCGCCGCACGGGCAATTACGGATGACTGACGGAATATTCATGGAAAAGTGAGAATGGCATATCCATGGGAAACAGGCGGAGAGCCGGTCGCAGCGACCGGCTCCTTTTTTTGCGCCCAATGGAAACCTGTGGTGGGGGACTTGTACAAAGCGCGCGAATTCGGTATAATGGATTGACTGAATTGCGGAAAAACCGTGAAGGAGGTGTGCGCGATGGGAAAGTTTCGGAAGCAGTGGATCGTCAACATACTGCGCATGCAGGCGATCATCGTCTGCGCGCTGTTCCTGATCTGCGGCGTCACGCCGCTTGCCGTCATTGCGGGCTATGTCGACGGCGTCAACCGCACGACGCTGCGGACGATGGACGAATCCATGCGCGAGAGCCTTCGCTATGCGCAGCAGACGATTCGCTTTCTGGCACAGAGCGAGGGCGTTGCGGCGCATGCGGCGGTCTATGCCGACGCTTCCAGAAGCACGGAGGCGCGTCAGGAGGCGCAGCTTGGCCTGCGCTGGCATCTGCTCTCCACGGAATACAACAATCCCGAGATGGAAGTCGTCGCATTCATCACACCGGGAACGATTTTGACGAACTTGAGCGTATCGGAAACCGTGTACGACCTCAGCCATTCCAACCGCACGCTCAACGAGATGCTCGCGCGCGATGCGTTTGCCGCCTATCTTGCCGAGCGCGGATACGGCGATCTGCCGGCGGAAAGCCTGATGCTCGAGCGCGTGGACGAGCGGACGTTTCTCGCGGCGCTGCTCGATTACGAGGACATCTATCCCGACGAGGATGGCGTGTTCGCGCTGAGCGAGGCGGGCGATCTGATCGTGGCGGATGGCGACGCGGCGCTGACGCGCTATGTCGCGGGCGATCTCGAGCGGCTGTTCGAGGCGGAGGACTTCGGCGTGCGCGGCTATGGACTGGGCCTGCTCAAAAGCATGCACGCCGTCGATGGCAGGCTGTACTTTTGTTCGGAGTACTGCGCGCTGGAGAGCGGCATGCGCTACATCCAGATGCAGGAAATGGGCAGCGCGCTGCGCATCGTCGCCGCGGCGGCGCTCAGGTGCGCTGCGCTGTGCGCACTGATGGAGATGCTGATGCTGATCCTGCTGAGCGCGCTGACGCGGCGCGTGATGACGCCGTTTGCGCGGTTGAGCGAAACCGCACGGCAGATGGCGGAAGGCGACGAGGGCGTGCGCCAGATCAACCGGCTGATGCACTCGATGCGCCGGCGCCGGACGATCCTGACGCGGGTGGTCGGCGTCTATGCGCTGACGCTCGTGCCGATTCTCGCCATACTGCCGGTCTCGGTGACATTGCTCGGCGACGCGGTCGCGGTAGAGGCGCGCGAAGCGTATGTCGATTCCGTGCGCCAGACGGCGCAGATGATCTCCAACCGCATCGAGCTCAATCGCCGGCAGTCCCGGGCGCTGACGGTGGACAGCGGCCTGCACGACCTGTTGATGGAGACCGGAGACGAAAAGCGGTCTGCGCGGGACGCGGAGCTGGAGCGGCTGCTGCTGTCGCACGGCATGTTTACGCGCGGCATACGAGGCGCCGTGCTCTACGATTGTGACGGCGCAGTCATCGCCGCCTCGCGTGGCTACGATGGATATGGCGCGCTGGACGACGAGGTCATAAAGTCGCTGTCGGCGAAATATCGTTTTTCTGCGATGCAGACCGATCCCTATGGCAGCGACGACACGGTGATGATCTATGCCATTCGCTCGACCAAGGTGCAGGGAACGTTCCGCCTGTTCGAGACGATGGGCTATCTTCTGGTCGAGAGCGAGCCGGTGATGGACTTTGAAGTGGCGCAGGACGACGACAGCTACTTTTACCTCTACTCCGACGTGGCGTGGGAATTTGTGGAAACGCCGGACTATCTGCCCTTCCGCAAGGCGCTGGAGGGTATGGCGCAGGGCAGGCTGATCGACCTGGACCGCGCCGTGGACAGCCGCGTATTTCGCCTGGACCGCACGATGCTCTTGGGAGAGCCCTATCTGCCGGGATTTGCGCAGGACGGGGACGCCAACCAGATGCTCGTCGTTTCGGCGCGGGTGGGGCAGACGGAGTTTTCGCTGATTGGGGCGACGTCGATGCTGCCCATCAGCGAAGTCGGACGGCTGCTGCCGATGCTGCTGATCTTTGCGCTCTGCGCCTTTGCCGCCGCGATGCTGCTGGTCGCCATGCTCTTTGCCAGAAAGCTGGTGCGCCGCGTGCGCGACGTGGAGCGCTACCTCGAGTCGGTGGGACTGGATCGCTGTGAACTGCCTGAATCGCTCGAGACCGACGACGAGATCGGCGCGCTGGCGCGGTCAATGCGCGATTCCTTCGAACGCATCAACGGACTCAGGCAGGTGATCCTCGCCGAGCAGGCGAACAAGAACCGCATGGAGGCGCGCAAGCGCGAGGCGGAAGTGATCGCCCTGCAATCGCAGATGGATTCACACCTGATCTGCAACGTGTTCGCCACGATGAAGCTGCTGCTGCACGAGGGCGAATCGGACGCGCTGCGCCGGGTGATCGACGCCACGGGCGATTTCCTGCGCAGCGGACTGGTGCACAACGAGTACGACGTGCCGCTCGCGCGCGAACTCAAGCACGTGCAGGCATATCTGGAGATCCAGTCGATCCGCTTTGGCGAAAAGCTCGTCATCGAATGGGAACCGTACGATCCCGAACTGCTGCACTGCCGCGTGCCGAAGTATCTGCTGCAGCCGGTATTGGAAAACGCGATCAAGCACGGCATGCGCCCCAAGCAGCGCCTGACCATTCGCGTGCAAATCGAGCGCCGGGACGGCGAGTTGAGGCTCTGCGTCGCCAACGACGGCTACGGGCTTTCGCCTGAAGCAGTCGCGGAACTGAACCTGCGCTTGGAACGGCGCGAAGCGGCGGACCACATCGGGCTGAGCAACGTGCAGGAGCGCATCGCCCTGCGCTATGGCTCGCCTTACGGGCTGACGCTCGCGAGCGACGGGGAGAACGGATGGACGCGGGTGGACATCGTACTGCCCGCGGAGATGGAGGAGGATGAAGGATGTACAATCTCCTGATCGCGGAGGATGAACCCCTGATCCGCAAGGGGATCTGCGGCGCGCTGGACTGGGAAGCGATCGGCTTTGCGATCTGCGGCGCGGTCGAAAGCGGCGTGGAGGCGCTGGAGCGAATTGCGCAGGGCGGCGTGGACGTGCTGCTCACGGACATTAAGATGCCCGGCATGGACGGATTGGAGGCGATTCGCGAGGTGCGGCGGACCGCGCCGGAAACCGAAATCGTCGTGCTGTCCGGATATGCGGACTTCGCCTATGCCTGCGAGGCGCTGAAGTATCAGGTGTTTGACTACGTGCTGAAGATGGACATCCTCACCAGCCTCGGGCCGGTCATGCGGCGGCTGCGGGAGAAGATGGACCGTGCGCGCGCCGCACAGCCCGCAGACGCGCTTCAGGCGATTCTCGAGCAGCTGGAGGCGCAGATGCCGGCGGGCGCGTTCGGCTCGCGCCGGCTGCTGTTCGTCGAAAATTTGGCGGGGGGTCAGCTTTTGGCGGGACAGTGCGTCGCGGCAATGGAGCCCGGCGGCTTCGCGATCGCCATCCGCCGCGAGAGCGTGGAGGGCATGGAAAACGCCGTGGCGGCGTTCCTGCGCAAGGCGCGGGCGATGGGAGCGCGAGGCATTGTCGGCGCCGCGCTGCTGCGCGCCGATGACGCCCTGCGGTCGCTGACCGAGCTGGCGAAGGCGCGCGACTTTTTGCAGACGCGCCCGGGGGAATGGACCGGCATGGCGCGCGTGGAGGAACTGCGCTATGCCGTCGGCGAGCTCGGCGTGACGGTGCAGGCGAAGGCATGGGCGCGCCTGCTCGCCGATGCGCCCGTCGATGAGCAGCGCGAGGGACTGGCGCGGCTGATCCGCCACTTCATCGAAACGGAGGGCGCGACGATTGTCCACGCGCGGCTGTGCGTCATGCTGGCGCTGTCGCTGGCGGCGTGCACCGATCCC
>CALVPU010000161.1 GCA_944353735.1 uncultured Eubacteriales bacterium
CAAACAAAATAGCGAATCCCGCCGCTATCCGGCGGGATTCGCCCCTGGTTGAAACGAATCGCCCTCTTCCCCTCCGCAGCGCAAATGCGCCGCAACAGCGGGATTCTCAAGGGACCAGCCCCTTGAGCGGGTCCTTAGGGGGCAGCGCCTCCCAAGCGCCCCTCCCCCCATAAGTCCCCAAACTCTCCCCACCATCCGCCACTCTCCCAGCCAAACAAAATAGCGAATCCCGCCGCTATCCGGCGGGATTCGCCCCTGGTTGAAACGAATCGCCCTCTCCCCCCTCCGCGACGCATAATGCGCCGCAACAGCGGGATTCTCAAGGGACCAGCCCCTTGGGCGGGGGCTTAGGGGGCAGCGCCCCCCAAGCGCCTCCCCCACACCCACAAGTCCCCAAACTGTCCCCACCATCCGCCACTCTCCCATCCAAACAAAACAGCGAATCCCGCCGCCGTCCGGCGGGATTCGCCCCTGGTTGAAACGAATCGCCCTCTCCCTCCTCCGCGGCGCAAATGCGCCGCAGCAGCGGGATTCCAAAGGGTCTCAGACCCTTTGGCGGGGGTCCTTAGGGGGCAGCGCCCCCTAAGCGGGGTCAGAGCGTTCGCTGGAGGCGGACGCAGCGACCGAGGATCTGGACGTCCTTGGGGGAGACGACCTGCGCGGCGAACTCGTAGTCAAAGGACTGGAGCTGGATGCGGTCGCCGTCGAGGGCGAGAAGCTTGCGGACGATGCGCCGACCCTTGTGGAGGACGAGCATGAGGCGGTCGTTTTCGGGGCGCGAAGCAGGGACGACGAGAAGAAGGTCGCCGGCAAACACGCGGAAGCCGCGCAGGGCGTTGTCGGGACAGCGATAGAATAGGACCTTGTCGGGCGCACCGCCCTCGATCTTGCCGCCAACGATGGGCGTGAGGACGTGATCGACGGCGACGCCCTCCGGGTCGATGACGGGCACGCGCTTGACGACGCCGCCGAGCGCGTCGAGCCATGCGTCGCTCGCCTCGCGGGCGGCGGCTTCGCGGGCGGGATGTTCGGGCTCGAGGGGCACGACGTAGGCGCGCGGCTTGGGACGCGGCATGGGCTGCGGCGGCTCGGCGGCGACCTCCAGCTCGGTAGAGACGGGGTTTTGCACGCCGAGCACCTTGAGGATGCGCTGCGCCTGATCGTCCGAAGCGATGCGGCGGCCCATTTCGATGTCCTTGATGACGCTCTCCGCCAGACCGCACTTCTTGCCCAGCGCCTTCTCGGTCATCTTCGCCTGCACGCGGGCGGTGCGGATGGTGTCTCCCAAACGGCTCATAGCTCCATTCCTCCCATTGCGGCCCGTCCGAGCGGCGGGCGGTCGTATTCAGGATCGTATCAGGCGCGGCGGCGTTCCGCGGAGATCCGCGCCGCGCGAGAATACGGTTATATGGCCTGCGCTTCGCGCTGCGCGAGGGCGTGCGCGAGGGCGCGGATGTAGTCCGGCGTGGTGCCGCAGCAGCCGCCGACGATGCGCGCGCCGCAGTCGACCAGTCGCAGCATCGCCTCGGCGAAGCGCGCGGCGTCCATGTCGTAGCGCGCGACGCCGTCCGCGCCGATCACCGGCATGCCGGCGTTGGGCTTGGCGATGACGGGCACGCGCGCGACGGCGGCGACGGCGCGGACCACCGCCTCGAGCTGGTCCGGCCCGACGGAACAGTTGACGCCCACGGCGCTGGCGCCGAGCTCCTGCAGCGCCTCGACTGCATCGGTCACGGCGCCGCCGAAGAGCAGCTGACCGTCCGCCTCGACGGTCAGCGAGCACATCACCGGCAGGTCGCAGGCGGCGCGGGCGGCGTCGAGCGCGGCGGCGGTCTCCTCGACGGAGAGCATCGTCTCCAGCACCAGCAGGTCGGCGCCGGCGTCGGCGAGGGCGCGCGCCTGCTCGCCATAGACGTCGTACAGCTCGGCGTAGGTGATATCGCCCTTGGGCTCCGGCGCGCGGCCGGTCGTGGTCATGTCGCCGGCGACAAGCGCGCGCCCGTCCGCCGCCTCGCGGGAGAGCGCGACGAGCTCGGCGTTGACCTCTGCAAGCCGATCCTCCGCGCCGTACATGCGCAGCCCCAGACGGTTGGCGGTGAACGTCGGCGCGTAGAGCACGCGGCTGCCGGCGTCGACGTACCCGCGCTGCAGCGCGAGGATCGCCTCCGGATGCGCCAGCGTCCACAGCTCCGCGCACACGCCCACCGGCATGCCCGCCAGCCGCAGGTTTGAACCCGTAGCGCCGTCGAGCAGCAGCACGCCCTCCGCAACCCGTGCGTCAAATTCGTCCCGCGTCATGCGACCACCTCTATGGCAATGATTTCGTTCAAAGTATAGCAAAACGCGCCGGCACTGTCAAGGCTTGCCGGCGCGCGCCGCGTTCCACCCGCAAGGTGGAAGGGTGCAGCCGCGCATCGAGACGGAGGCGCAAGCGGCGCGCCGCGTTCCACCCGCAGAGCGGAAGATTCCGCGCGTCGGGCGCGCCCCATCGTCCTGCCGCGCAAATGACCGGCACCGCAACCGCGCGGGCGCACTTTTGCTCCGTGGCGCAGGCGCTCCGCCCGCCGCAGCGGACCGCGACGGGCTTTGAGGCACGGCGCGACCCGCGCCACCACGGCAGGCTTTCGGGCGATGCGCCCTGCCTGTCGCATTGCGCGGCTTTCGGCGCTGCGCTCAAATCGCCCACCGCGGCAGGTTAGCGCGGCATTCGCGCTCCCGCGCCACCACGGCAGGCTTTCAGGCGATGCGCCCGGCCTGTCGCATTGCGCGGCTTTCGGCGCTGCGCTCGCCGCAACGGACTTTCGGCGCTGCGCGCAAATCGCCCATCGCAGAATTTCAGGCGCTGCGCTCAAATCGCCCACCGCGGCGGGTTGGCGCGGCATTCGCGCTCCCGCGCGCCGCCTCAGTAGCCCTTCTGCGCCGAGAGCTTGTAGACGCCGCGCATGGCGGGATAGATGGCGGCATAGATCTCGAAGGCGTCGCGGTAGGCGGACTGGTTGGCGGGATTGGGCAGCGTCTCGGTCTCGACCCTGACCAGCGACGCTGCCTGCTCGAGGTCCTTCCAGATGCCCGCGCCCACGCCGGCGACCATGATCGCACCGTAGGCGCCGCCCTCGCTGGCGGCGGACATGGTGTACACCGGCAGGTCGAACACATCCGCCTGCATCTGCCGCCACAGCTTCGATGCGCTGCCGCCGCCGGAGGCGATGACCTTTTCGCACTTCGCGAACGAGGCGACCACGTCCACGACCTGCTTGAGCGAATACGTCACGCCCTCCATCACCGCGCGGGTGATGTCGCAGCGGCGGGTGCCGAGCGTCAGCCCGTAGAACATGCCGCGCGCGTCGGGGTCGGGATAGGGGCAGCGCTCGCCGGTCAGGTACGGGGTGAAGATCACGCCGTTCGCGCCGGGCGGCGACTGCTCCGCCTCCTCGCCCATCAGGTCGTAGGCGTTGCGTCCGGTCTGCTTCGCCAGGGCGACATGGCGCTCGCACAGCTCGTCGCGATACCAGCGGTACGCGCCGCCGGACGTCAGCGGACAGCCGAAGGCGTGCCACAGGCCCGGCTCGTTGTTGCAGAACATCTGCAGCTCGCCGTTGGGATTTTCATAAAAGCCGTCCAGCGCCATGGAGACATTTCCGGACGTGCCGATCACCACGCCCAGCGTGCCCGGGCGCACCAGCCCCGCGCCGGTCGTCTGGATCACGGCGTCGCCGCCGCCATAGTACGCCGGCAATCCCTCGGGCAGTCCGGGCTCCTCCGCCGCCGCGCGCGTCACCCGCCCCGCCAGCTCCGTGGACTCGTGCGCCTCGGGGAAGATGCCGCGGTCCAGCCCCGCCAGCGCGATCAGCGCCTCGTCCCAGCGCCGCGCGCGGGTGTCGAAAAAGCCCGTGCCCGAGGCGTCGGAGACGTCCGTCGCCACCTCGCCGGTCAACCGGAAGCGCACGTAGTCCTTCGGACAGCAGAACACCGCCATCCTTGCGAAGTTCTCCGGCTCTTCTTCGCGCAGCCAGAGGATCTTGCCGCCGGTATAGCCCGTCAGCATGCGGTTGTTCGTGTGCGCCAGCAGCCCCTTCAGCCCGCCGGCGCGCTGCGTCAGCCAATCGCACTGCCGCTGCGTGCGCTGGTCGCACCACAGCATCGCCGGACGGATCACCTGCATCTGCCGGTCCAGCGCCACCAGACCGTGCATCTGCCCGGAAAAGCTCAGCCCCACGATCGCGCGCCGGTCCACCGCGGGGTTCGCCATCAGTTCGCGCAGCCCCCGCGCCACGCCCGCGTACCAGTGCTCCGGATTCTGCTCCGCCCAGCCCGGCCGAGGCGTCGAGAGCGGATACTCCTGCGTCGACGACGCCAGCACCGCGCCCGTCTCGTCCACGACAATGCACTTCGCGCCGGACGTGCCCACGTCCAGCCCGACCAACAGCCTCTTGCTCACGGCGATGCCTCCCTCGCTATTTGTCCTTTTTCCGGCGGTGCAGGCGCATGTACTTGCGCGAAATGGCGGTAATCTTGCCAAAGTCCAGCCGGTTCTCCTCCCCGCGCAGCAGCCGGCGGATGTTCCCCCTGTGGCAGAAGAACGACAGCAGCGCCGTCGCCGCCGCGAACGTCAGGTACAGCGGCAGGTTCGCGCCCGCCGGAAGATATGCCCAGAACAGGAACGGATACGCGATCGACGCCGCCAGCGTGCCCACCGACATGATGCGCACCACCGCCACAATGCCGATCACGATCACCACCAGCCACGGCGCCACCGGCGTGCAGATCACAAACGTGATGCCCAGCGACGTCGCAATGCCCTTTCCGCCGCGAAATCCCGTGAACACCGGAAAATCGTGGCCCAGCACCGCGCAAAAGCCGCCCGCCAGCATCCCCGCCTCGCCGCCAAGCCAGCGCCCGATCAGCGCCCCCAGCACGCCCTTCAGGCAGTCGCCCAGCAGCGTCAGCAGGCTCGGCACCCAGCCCAGCGTCCGCAGCACGTTCGTCGTGCCCGAATTGCCGCTCCCGTGCTTGCGGATGTCCAGATTTCCGTACAGCCGCCCAATACAGACCCCCACCGGGATCGTCCCCAGCAGGTAGCCGATTACCGCCGCCAAGATCACAAGCAGCACGCGCAAGAAGATCCCTCCTTTTGTGGGGAGAACGCTCAGGGGGCTCTGCCCCCTGAGAACCCCCGCCAAAGGGTCTGAGACCCTTTGGAATCCCGCTGCACGCGATGCGCTTGCGCATCGCGGAGGGGAACGATTCGGTATGTGGCAGCTGTCGTGGGCGGCGGAGGGCCGCCCGCGACGCAGAGGTTGCGGGATGGGCGAATGCTCAGGGGAAACGGCAATTTTCCCCCCGCCCAGCACGTTCCCCGCACCGTCCCCACCAGCAAATCCCGCCGCCTCCCGGCGGGATTTGCCCCGGATAGAAACGAAAGCCCGTCATCTCCACCCCCGCGATGCGCAAGCGCATCGCGCAAAGCGGGATTCTCAAGGGTCTCAGACCCTTGCGCTGGGGGTTCCAAGGGGGACAGCGTCCCCCTTGGCGCCTACTCCTCGCGCTTCTTTTCGCGGAGGATGAAGCGCAGGGGGGTGCCTTCGAAGCCGAACGCCTTGCGGAACTGACCCTCGAGGTAGCGCTCGTAGGAGAAGTGCATGAGGGAAGCGTCGTTGACGAACATGACGAAGGTCGGGGGATTGGCCGCCTGCTGGGTCGCGTAATAGATCTTGAGGCGGCGGCCGGAGGTTGCGGGCGGCTGGAGCGCGGCCTGAGCGTCGGCGAGGATGTCGTTGAGCAGGCCGGTGGTGATGCGCCGGCTTGCCTGATCGTAGACGGCGCGGACGGTTTCGAGGACGCGCGCGGTGCGCTGACCGGTGAGCGCGGAGATGAAGATCACGGGCGCATACGCCATGAACTTCATTTCCTCGCGGATCTTGGCGATGTGCTCGTTCATGGTGCCGGTGTCCTTTTCGATGGCGTCCCACTTGTTGACGACGATGACGGCGGCCTTGCCCTGTTCGTCGATATAGCCGGCGATCTTGCTGTCCTGCTCGGTGACGCCGTGGGTGGCGTCGATGACGAGCAGGGCGACGTCGCAGCGGTCGATGGCGGCGAGCGCGCGGACGATGGAATAGCGCTCGAGCGACTGCTGCGCGATGGCGCGCTTGCGGCGAATGCCGGCGGTGTCGATGATCACGTATTCCTGACCGTCGGGCGCGGTGAAGCGGGTGTCGATGCCGTCGCGCGTGGTGCCGGCGATGTCCGAGACCATCACGCGCTCCTCGCCCAGCAGCCGGTTCACCAGCGACGACTTGCCCACGTTCGGCTTGCCCGTCACCGCGATCTGGATGGCGCGGTGCTCGTCCTCCTCTTCGTCCGGCTCGGGGAACTTCTCGCACAGCGCCTCCAGCAGGTCGCCGAAGTTCAGCAGGTTCACCGACGACACGCCGATCGGCTCGCCCATACCGAGATTGTAGAACTCGTACACGTCGTCCAGCATCCGCGCGTTGTCGATCTTGTTCACCACCAGCATCACCGGCTTGCCGCTCCTGCGCAGCATGTCCGCCACGTTCTCGTCGTCCGCGGTCACCCCCGCGCGCCCGTCCACGAAAAACAGGATCACGTCGCACGTCTCAATCGCGATCTCCGCCTGCCGCCGCATCTGCGAAAGCAGCGGGTCGTCGCTCTGCGGGTCGATGCCGCCCGTGTCGATCAGCGTGAACTTATAGTTCTGCCACTCGCAGTCCGCGTACACCCGATCCCGCGTCACCCCCGGCGTGTCCTCCACAATGGCGATGCGCTTCCCTACCATCTGATTGAAAAAGGTCGATTTCCCCACGTTCGGGCGACCCACAATCGCTACCAGCGGTTTTGCCATAATTCCCTCCATACCTTCCGTTCAACCATTCTATCCTATTCTACATTATACTTGAAATCTCTCCGAAAATCAACCACGCTCAGGGGGCTCTGCCCCCTGAGAACCCCCGCCAAAGGGTCTGAGACCCTTTGGAATCCCACTGCGCGCGATGCGCTTGCGCATCGCGGGGTGATGGACAAAGAAGGCGTTCGTTTCAACCAGGGGCAAATCCCGCCGGACGGCGGCGGGATTCGCTGTTTTTGGGGGTGGCAGCAAAACGAAGCGCCCGGAGATAACGCTCAAGGGGCTGTGCCCCCTGAGAACCCCCGCCAAAGGGTCTGAGACCCTTTGGAATCCCACCGCACGCGATGCGCTTGCGCATCGCGGGGTTGATGGACAAAGAGAACGTCCGTTTCAACCCGGGGCGAATCCCGCCGGACGGCGGCGGGATTCGCTGTTTTTGGGGAGTGGCAGGACGGGAGGCTCGAGGGAGCAACGCAGAAGCGCAGAGAAGGTGCGGAGAAATCGCCGTTCCCCGAAAGGCGCTCCGCCAGCCCGCAGCCTCCGCGTCGCGGGCGGCCCTCCGCCGCCCGTGACAGCTGCCCCATCGCAGTTCCGCACCCTTCCCCTCCGCGGCGCAAAATGCGCCGCAACAGCGGGATTCCAAAGGGTCTCAGACCCTTTGGCGGGGGTCCTTAGGGGGCAGCGCCCCCTAAGCGTTTTCCCTGCACAACAGCGCATCCAGCAGCGCTTCGCCGGAGCGCCCGACGGGCTGGATTGGCTTGCCGAGACGGGCGCTGGCGTCGTCGAGGGCGACGTCGTCGAGGACGCGGTCGCCGCCGTCGCGGAGCATGCACTCGGTGATGAGCACGCGGTCGCAGCCGACGCCGCGCATGCGGTCGATGAGATCGCCGGCGGTGACGAGTCCGGAGACGGTGACGGACGCGCCAAAGAAGCGGTTTTCGACGGCGCAGACCTGAACGTGGACGCCGGCGATGGGGAAATCGTCGAGGAGCGCGCGGAGGAAGGGCGCAGCGGAGACGCCGCAGGCGATGGCGACGCGGTCGCCGTCGGGCGTGCGGCGGCGGAGGGCGTCGGGCAGTTCGCGCCACGCCGCCTCGAACTGGGTGCGGAGCAGGCGCAGCATGCCGACGCCGTCGTCGATCTGACCGTAATCCTCGTATTCCTCGTCCGAGGGCAGCGGCGCGCCGGCCTGAAGGTAGAACTCGTCCGAGGGGAACACGAAGCGCGTGCCGCGCTCGGCGAGCAGCTTCGCCCGCCAGCGGTTGGCGATGTCGAGCACGGCGCGCGCCTCGTCGGGGCGGTACTTGCGCAGCGGCGCAAGGCCGTCGCGCCAGCCCGTCAGCCCGACGGGCACCAGCGCCAGCGACTGCGCGCCGGGCAGCGCGACGAGCGCGCGGATGGTCTCCTCGAGCGCGTCGCCGTCGTTGAGCCCGGGGCAGAGCACCGCCTGACAGTGAAAGGCGATGCCGCCGTCGCTGAGCCGCCGCAGCTGCTCCATCATGCGCCGCGCGCGGGGCGTGCGCATCATGCGCTCGCGCAGGTCGGGATCGGCGGCGTGCACGGAGATGTACAGCGGGCCGGCATGGCGGGCGATGATGCGTTCCAGCTCGCGGTCGGGCACGTTCGTCAGCGTGACGTAGTTGCCCATCATCAGGCTCATGCGCCAGTCGTCGTCCTTGACGCGCATCGCCGGGCGCACGCCCGGCGGCAGCTGGTCGACGAAGCAGAACAGGCAGTGGTTGCAGCACATGCGCACGCCGGACATCATCGGCGTTTCAAAGTTCATGCCCAGCGGGTCGTATTCGCCCTTTTTGCAGACGGCCTCGAGGCGCTCGCCGCCGCGCAGCAGCTCCGCGCGCACCCGCCGCCTCGCCGACAGCGCCTGATAGTCCAGAAAGTCCACGACGATCTCGCCGTCCAGCCGGACCAGCCGGTCGCCGGCGCGGACGCCCGCGCGCGCCGCGGGGCTGTGGGGATCGACCGATGTAATGAGATGCGACATATTTCCTCCGCCCATCTGTTCAGAATTCGACAATAGACCATTTTTATTATCGCGCATTTCCCGCGCCGCGTCAATACGCCCGCCGGCGCCGCAGCCGCGCGGCGCTTGACTTTTTCCGGTCCGCGCGGTAAAATAAAGGCAAATTTGCGGCAAAGACCTGGGAGGCCGGAGATATGCTGTGCGAAATCTACGGTTCGGGAACATCGACGCACTACGCGCAGGTCGTGGGGCACGTCGGCGACGACGGCAACGTCTACGACACCCGCCCCGGCGAGGCGGGCGCGGAGCGGCTGGAGCGCTGCCTGGGGCACATCGCCGGCGACGGCAACGTCTACAACACGGCGCGCGGCTTCGGCGAAAGCGCTTATCAGTGCGTGGGGCACATCGGCGCGCAGGGCAGGATCTACAGCGTGTCCAGCACGCAGGGCGAGCCGATCGACCGCTGCGTCGGGCACGTCGAGCCGGACGGCAGCGTCTACAGCACGCCCGGCCCGGCGGGAATCAATTTCTGCGTCGGACAGGCGCGCGGCAGCCGGCCGGACATGGGCGCGGCGGCGCTGCTGCTGCTCATCAAGGCTTCGGCGGATGCGGGCGGCGCGCCGTCCGCATCCACTTCCGCGGGCGGCAGGCCGTCCGCGCCGCGGAAGATCTACGCCACCGAGAAGGATCTGGGCAAGACGCTGCTCGTCCGCTTCGCCGTGCTGACGGTGATCGGCGCAGCGCTGGGCAACCTCGTCACGAACGGCGATTCCGCGCTCAGCGGTCTGTTCGGGCTGCTGGTGGGCGCGGCGCTGGCGCTGATGAGCGCGCTCGGCGGCACGAACGTGGTCTTTCGCTTCGACGCGAGCCGCTGCAAGAGCGCGCTGCTGCGGGCGCTGGCGGGCAATCGGGGAATCTGGGGCACGGTCGTGCCGGTCGTGCTGCTGGTGGGCGCAGTGCTGATCGCGCTGTGCTGCCTGTCGGGCTCCGCCTCGATCGCCATCGCGCTGGGCGCCGTCGCCGCCGCGGCAGCGCTGGGCGCGTGGGTCGGCACGGCGATTCGCAAGCGCCGCGGGAAATGAGCGCGCGCAGCGGTCGCCTTGGGGCGGCAGCCGCCGCGGAACATCGGGCATGCGGGAAGGCCGCTTGGGGGCGCGTCTTCCCGCAGTTTTTTCGTTTTGTCCGAACTGGGGCGCAAATTTGATGGGAAAATGGGTTTATTTACCAAAACGCACTTGTAAAATGCGCGGTATCGCTGTATAATAAATTGCTTTCAAAACTCGCGGACACTGCGAGCGGTTTCAAATCCAATCATTCAGGAGGATGACCATGCAGAAGTACGTTTATCTCTTCAGCGAAGGCAACGCGCAGATGCGCAACACGCTGGGCGGCAAGGGCGCGAACCTCGCGGAGATGACCAATCTGGGTCTGCCCGTCCCGCAGGGCTTCACGATCTCCACCGAAGCCTGCACGTCCTACTACGAGAACGGCAAGCAGATCGCGCCGGAGATCATGGCGCAGATCGAGGAAGCCCTCGCCAAGATCGAGAAGATCAACGAAAAGAAGTTCGGCGACGCGGCGAACCCGCTGCTCGTCTCGGTGCGCTCCGGCGCGCGCGCGTCGATGCCCGGCATGATGGACACCATCCTCAACCTCGGCATCAACGACACCGTCGCGGCGGGCCTGATCGCCGGCAATCCGGACCCGAAGTTCGAGCGCTTCGTGTACGACTCCTGCCGCCGCTGCAGCCAGATGTTCCCCGACGTCGTGATGGAGATCGCCAAGCAGACCTTCGAGGTCATCATCGACGAGGTCAAGGAGGCCAAGGGCGTCGTCAACGACATTGACCTGGACGTCGACGACATGAAGCTGCTGGTCAAGCGCTTCAAGGAATACTATAAGGAGCAGAAGGGCGAGGACTTCCCCACCGATCCCAAGGTCCAGCTCATTGAGGCGGTCAAGGCCGTGTTCCGCTCCTGGGACAACCCGCGCGCCAACGTCTACCGCCGCATGAACGACATCCCCTATTCCTGGGGCACCGCCGTCAACGTGCAGCCGATGGTGTTCGGCAACCTGAACGAGCGCTCCGGCACCGGCGTCGCCTTCACGCGCGACCCCGCTACCGGCGAAAAGGCGCTCTTTGGCGAATACCTCATCAACGCGCAGGGCGAGGACGTCGTCGCCGGCATCCGCACGCCCAGCCCCATCTCTCAGCTGGAGAAGGACATGCCCGAGGTCTATGAGCAGTTCAAGACCATCGCCAACCGCCTCGAAAACCACTATCGCGACATGCAGGACATGGAGTTCACCATCGAAAACGGCAAGCTCTACATGCTGCAGACCCGCAACGGCAAGCGCACCGCCGCCGCCGCGCTGAAGATCGCCGTCGACCTGGTCGACGAGGGCATGATCTCCGAGGAGGAGGCCGTGCTGCGCGTGGAGCCGAAGCAGCTCGATTCGCTGCTGCACCCGATGTTCGATTCCAAGGCGCTGGCCATGGCCAAGCCGGTCGGCTCCGGCCTCGCAGCCTCTCCGGGCGCGGCGTGCGGCCAGATCGTGTTCACCGCCGAGGACGCCGCCAAGTGGGCCGAGAAGGGCCACAAGGTCGTGCTCGTCCGCCTCGAGACCTCGCCCGAGGACATCGAGGGCATGGTCTGCTCGCAGGGCATCCTGACCGTCCGCGGCGGCATGACCTCCCATGCAGCGGTCGTCGCCCGCGGCATGGGCACCTGCTGCGTCTCCGGCTGTTCCGAAATCAAGATGCACGACGGTTCCTTCGAGCTCGGCGGACGCACCTTCACCGAGGGCGACTGGAGCTCGCTCGACGGCTCCACCGGCAAGAGCTACGGCGAGGCGATCCCGACCGTCGAGGCCACCATTTCCGGCGACTTCGGCCGCTTCATGGCCTGGGCGGACGCCGCGCGCAAGCTGGCCATCCGCGCCAATGCCGACAACCCGCGCGACGCGGAGCAGGCGGTCAAGTTCGGCGCCGAGGGCATCGGCCTGTGCCGCACCGAGCACATGTTCTTTGAGGGCGACCGCATCAAGGCCGTGCGCGAGATGATCGTGGCCAAGACGGTGGAATCCCGCAAGATGGCGCTGAACAAGCTGCTGCCCTACCAGCAGAGCGACTTTGAAGCCATGTACCGCGTGCTCGAGGGACGCCCGATGACCGTGCGCTATCTCGATCCGCCGCTGCACGAGTTCCTGCCCACCCGCGAGGAGGACATCGTCGAGCTCGCGCGCGAGATGAAGATCTCCGTGCAGGAGCTGATGGAGACCGTCGAAAGCCTGCACGAGTTCAACCCGATGATGGGCCACCGCGGCTGCCGTCTGGCGGTGTCGTATCCGTGCATCTACGAGATGCAGACCCGCGCCGTCATCACCGCGGCGATCAACGTCACCCGCGAGCATCCCGAGTATCACATCACGCCCGAGATCATGATCCCGCTGGTCGGCGAGGCGCGCGAGCTCAAGTTCGTCAAGGACACGGTCACCGCCGTCGCCGACGAGCTGATCGCCGATTCCGGTCTGGACATGAAGTACCACGTCGGCACGATGATCGAAATCCCGCGCGCCGCCGTCACCGCCGACGAGATCGCCCGCGACGCGGAGTTCTTCTCCTTCGGCACCAACGACCTGACGCAGATGACCTTCGGCTTCAGCCGCGACGACGCCGCGAAGTTCCTCAGCGCCTACTACGACCACAAGATCTACGAGTTCGACCCCTTCGCCAAGCTCGATCAGGCGGGCGTCGGCGCGCTGATCAAGATGGCTGCGGAGAAGGGCCGCGCCACGCGCCCGGACATCAAGCTGGGCATCTGCGGCGAACACGGCGGCGATCCGTCGTCGATCGAGTTCTGCCACAAGATCGGCCTGAACTACGTCTCCTGCTCGCCGTTCCGCGTGCCGATTGCGCGCCTTGCCGCGGCGCAGGCAGCGATTTCCAACCGCTGATTTTCCCGCGCGGCGTTTTCCCAGTTCTGCCGCCTTCCGGTTTCCACCCGGGAGGCGGCTTTTTATACAGCGAGGTTGCCGCGCGCCCAAATCGTCCGCCGCGGTCTTCCCCATCCGCGCGCAGCGCTTCCACCCGCCGCACATCGTCAAGCCCTGAACGATGCCGCCGCACCCGCGCGCAGTATCTCGGCAGAACAATGCGCAACGCCGTGCCCGCGCGCGGCCTCCCCGCAGAATGGTTCCCGCGACAAACCGCGCCTTTTGGGAAACGGGCGGCGGATGCGCAAGGCGGCACCGCGCGCGAAACCGTCCCGCTGCGGAGGACGCGCGGGCGGGCATGGACCGGCGCGAGGCGGTTCGCGCACGAAGCCTGCTTGCCGTGCGCGGCTTGCGTCGATTGCGTTGCTGGCAAAATCGATACTCCTGGAGCAGGTACGTCTGGCGCCCGCGGCGGCCCGCGGGGCGGCGCGACGGCGTCCGTGCGCCTCAAGTCCGCCGCACACCCTGCACTTTCCGCCCTGCGGCGCGGCGTCCGGCGCTCGTTTGCTTGCTACGGCGCCGCCTTTCGACGGGCTTTGCGGCGCGTTTTCACGTCTCTCCGCTTCTCACGCCCCATCGCTGCAAAAATCCGTCTTGGATAAACCAGCGATTTTACAACCGTTCGATTGTGCAATTTGGCGTGTCACATGTATAATGTGTTTTTCAGCGCGAACATTGACTTCCTCAATGGGGCTATTTATAATGTAGCGTAATGAATCCGCGTTCATTTTTCATTGTCAACCAACCCGTTTTTTTCACACACTTAGGGTGATCCTAAAAAAAAAGGGGGGAGGGGGGGGACGCCCTCTTTTCCATACTGGCGGCGCCCATTCAGATGCGAGGGGCGGGAGGGAAGCGCAGAGTATGGAACCGATGATCCGGCACAAAGAATCCGTTGGGGGCTGTCTG
>CALVPU010000162.1 GCA_944353735.1 uncultured Eubacteriales bacterium
CCCTACACGACGCTCTTCCGATCTAGCCGCGCCGTCAGCATGCGCACGCTCGAGCGGACGGCGGCGCAGCTGCTCGACGATGCCGCCTCGCGCGCGCCTGCCGAGCGCGCGGAACCGTCGGTCATCGCCCGCGCGGTGCGCTACATCAACGCCAACTTCTGCAAAAACCTGCGTCAGGAGGCGGTCGCGGGCCGATTCTACATCAGCACGCCGTACTTCAGCCGCCTGTTCAAGCAGGAAGTCGGCATGGGCTTTACCGAGTACATTCGCAAGCTGCGCATGGAGTGGGCGAAGAGCCTGCTCGAGGAGACGGACATGCGCATTCACGACATCGCGCGCGACTGCGGCTATGCGGACATCAAGCACTTCAACCAGACCTTTCGCGCCTATCACGGCATGTCCGCGTCCGAGCTGCGCAAGCGCGATTCGCGCAAAAATCACCCCATTGATGAATAAGATCATCCCCTTTTAACGTTTGTGGAAATCGGGTAAAATTCTAGATGTAAATATTCCACAAGGAGGAGATCCTATGAAGAGAAGCGTCTGCTTGCTGCTGGTATCCCTGCTGCTGCTCGCCTTTGCGCCGGCGTCGCTCGCCGAGACGGCGACGGTGGACATGACCGACCCGATCGACATCGAGATCATGGCGTACTTCGTCATGGACGTTGACCCGGACACCGACCCGATCATGCAGTACCTTGAGGAGAAATTCAACGTCAACTTTACCGTCACGCTGACGAACATCGACAACTACGCCGACACCCTGAACATGCGCATCGTCTCCGGCGACATGCCCGACTGGTTCCGCATCACGGATCAGTCCGTGTATGGTCAGCTGCAGGAAGACGGACTGCTGCTCAACGTCAGCGAACTGGTCGACAAGTACGGCTTCGAGAACATTCAGGCGACGTTTGACGCGCCCAACGCCTCGATCCTCGCCACCGACGGCGCGTTTTACCGCGTGCCGGACACGATCGGCAAGCTCTGCCGCTGCATCTACTTCCGCGCGGACTGGCTTGAAGAGCTGGGCATCGAGGTGCCGACGACTTACGATGAGATGGTCGATGCGCTGCGCCTCATCGTCGAGGCAGACCCGGACGGCAACGGCACGACCGGTCTGACCTGCTACGGTCTGTGGTGCCTCGAAGGTATCGCGCCGTCGTGGACGGGCTACAACACCTGGGGCAAGGACGCCGACGGCAATCTGGTCTACTGGTACGAGGACGACAACTACAAGGAATTCCTCAAGTGGGTCAATGAGCTCTATGAGGAAAAGCTGCTGGACGGCGAGCTGTTCGTCAACAGCTATGAGACCTGCATGGAGAAGCTGAACACCGGTCGCGCGGGCTTCTACATGATGAACCTCAACACCACTTGGTGGTCGAACAATGCGACCATGCTCGCGAACTACGATCCTGAGGCGAGCTTGGGCGTCACGGTGCCGATGCTGCAGGGTCCTGCGGGCGCTTATGCGGCGACGGACATCGGCTACTATGCGGATTCCGCATTCTCCTCCGATATGGACGAAGCGAAGGCCGCGCGCATTCTGGCGGTCATGGACTACCTGCTCTCCGAGGAAGGCCGCGAGCTGACGCTGTACGGCTATGAAGAGGGCGTCTACTACGACGTGGTCGACGGCAAGAAGGTCCAGAAGGAAGAAGTCGTCAACCTCGAATGGGGTCAGGCGCTGCACTTCATGGGCGAGCTCGCCGACTTCGGCACCAGCGACATGCTCGCCACCGCGCCGGAAGTCATCGCTTGGTATGACTATCTCGACGATCCGGCGAACTGTGCGCCGAACCTGACGGGTTACTTCTACAACGAAGACGCGGTTGCCATCATGGCGGAAATAACCGAGGTGACGACCCGCTACACCACCGCATTCGTGACCGGCGAAATGGACATCGAGACGCAGTGGCAGGAGTTCCAGGACGCGATGAACGACGTCGGACTTCAGGAATACAAGGCGCTGCTCAAGGAATACGTCGACGCTCAGGACATCGAGCTGGGCTCTGTGCTGAGCTGACGGTCAACGGACGAACTTCGTGGCGGCAGGGCTTCGGCTTTGCCGCCACAACTGAATGCACGGCTCAGGGGGCGCGCCGGAACCTGCCGCGCGGCGGCGACGGAGGTCCTTCTGAGCAAGGGGGTTGACGCATGGTTCGACAAGCTGGCGGGCAGGGACGTCTTCGCACACTCGGCGGTCAGATCTGGAAAGCGCGCAGGTGGTACGCCTTCGTGCTTCCGGGCATCGCCTTTTATCTCCTCTTCCGCTATGTCCCGCTGTACTATCTTCAAATCGCGTTCAAGGATTTTCGCATCACGCGCCCGGTGGAACAGGCAGATTTTGCCGGGCTGAAGTATTTCATCGAGGTCTTTGAATCGGTGAGCTTCCGGGAAGCGCTGCGCAACACGCTGGTGATCAACGCGATGAAGCTGCTGATCTGCTTTCCGGCGCCGATTCTGCTGGCGGTATTGCTCAACGAGCTGCGCAGCCAGCGCTATAAGCGCACGGTGCAGACGATCCTCTATCTGCCGCACTTCATCTCGTGGGTGGTCATTTCCAGCATACTGTTCAACTTCACGTCGATCTACGGCGGTCTGTTCAACACGATTCGCGAATCCATGGGACTGGAGCCGATCATGTTTCTCGGCAACAAGGGGATGTTCCGCTGGATTCTGGTGCTCAGCGACCTGTGGAAGGAATCAGGCTACGGCGCGATCATCTATCTCTCCGCGCTGACGGCGATCGACCCGCAGCTCTACGAGGCGGCGGCGATCGACGGCGCCGGACGCGTGCGGCAGTTCTGGCACATCTCGCTGTCGGGCATCAAGTCGACGATCGTCGTCATGCTGATCCTGCGCATCGGCTCGATGATGGCGGGCAACTTCGATCAGGTGCAGTCGCTGATCAACGATCAGGTGCTCAGCGTCGGCGACGTGCTGGACACGTTTGTCTATCGCGTGGGCGTCTCCAACGGACGCTTCAGCTTTGCGTCGGCGGCGGGGCTGTTCAATTCCGCGGTCGGCGCGGTGCTGCTGCTGGCGTCCGACCGGCTGGCGAAGCGGCTCGGCGAGCGCGGGCTGTTCTGAGGGGAGGCGAGCGATGTGAAAAGAATGAAGGCGCGCAGCGCCCGGCGGACGACGGTGGGCGACGTGCTGATCATCGCGCTGTTTGCGGCGCTGGCGCTGATCACGCTGTATCCGATGTGGCACTGCATCGTCGGCTCGCTGATGACTTATACCGAATACATGCAAAAGAGCCTGCTCATCTGGCCGGATGAGCTGACGCTGGAATCGTATCAGTTCGTGTTCGATCAGGGAAAGATCTATGATCCCATGAAGACCACGGCGCTGGTTACGGTGATCGGCACGGTGGTCAATCTGGCGATGGTCACGTGGATGGCGTACGGTTTGAGCAAGAAGTTCCCCGGATCGACGCTGTTCACCTACATCGTCGTGTTTACGATGTTCCTAAACCCGGGACTGATCGCCAACTACATGCTGTTTCGCAACCTGCACCTGCTCAACGACCTGAAGGTGTACATCCTTCCGTACCTGATCAACACGTTTTACCTGATCATCCTGCGCACGAACTTTGCCAGTTTCCCAACGGAACTGGAAGAGGCGGCGCGCATTGACGGCGCGAGCGAATTCGGCACGTTTTTCCGCATCGTGCTGCCGCTCTCCAAGCCGATCCTCGCCACGATCGCGCTGTTCACCGCCGTCGACTACTGGAACATTTACCAGCAGAGCGTCTACTTCATCACCGATTCGTCGAAAAAGACGCTTCAGGACTATTTGTACATGCTCCTGAGCAACAACAGCAACAACAACGCCGGCGTGGGCATCGGCGCGGGCGGCGTCAGCGCCGTGTTTTCGGAGACGATCAAGCTCGCCAACACGGTCATCGCCGTGCTGCCCATACTCGTCGTCTATCCGTTCCTGCAAAAGTACTTCACCAACGGCATCATGATCGGCGCGCTCAAGGGCTGATCGAAAGGGGGAGAACCGTGAGATTTCAGACACGCGGCATCATCGTTCATCCCGAGGAGCTGACGCGCGAGTGGATTGACCGCATGGCGGATGCCGGGCTCAACGCGCTGGGCCTGCATCCGGTCGGCGGCATCCACGCAGACCAATCGCTCCAGCGGGCAATCGACCTGCACGCGCTGCCGGAGAGCCGCGCGCTGCGCGCTGCGGCGGCGCTGCGGGGGATTTCCGTGGAATACGAGGCGCACGCCATGGCATGGCTGCTGCCAAGACATCTGTTCGACCGCCATCCCGACTGGTTTCGCATGGACGAAAAGGGCGAGCGCACGGCGGATTTCAACCTCTGCGCATCAAACCCGGACGCGCTCGACTATGTTTCCCAGCGCACGGCGCTGCTGGCGTCGCTGCTGGAGACGGGCTCGTCAAAGTACTATTTCTGGGCGGACGATGTCAGCGGCTATGCCTGCCACTGCCCCGCATGCCGCGCGCTGACGGCGAGCGACCAGCAGATGCGTCTGGTCAACGCCATGCTCCGCGGGCTGCGGATGTACGACAAGGCGGCAAAGCTCTGCTACCTCGCCTACGTCGACGCGCTGGAAGCGCCGAAAAAAGTCGCGCCGCTGGACGGGGTGTTCCTCGAATATGCGCCGATTCGTCGCAATCATCATCGACCGCTCAACGACCCCGACTGCGCCGAAAACCGCCGCGAAGCGCAGCCGCTGCGCGACCTGATTGCCTTTTTCGGCGCGAAGGACGCGCGCGTCCTCGACTACTGGATGGACAATTCGCTCTTTTCCGGCTGGAAGAAACCGCCCAAGCCGTTTGCACTGGACGAGGAGACCATGCGCCGGGATCTGGACTTTTATGCCTCGCTGGGATTTGAATCCGTCACGGCGTTTGGCTGCTACCTCGGTCCCGACTATCAGGCGCTTTACGGCGAACCGCCGCTGAAGGGCTATGGCGCGCTTTTGCGAAACGGATGAGGCACCGTTTTGCCTGAAGCGCACAGGCAAGCGGAAACAAAATGCCGGGCGCTGCCATGAGGCGGCGCTCGGCGCTTTTTGTGGGTGAAGGAGTCGCTTTTCGCGCCCGACCGTCACGCGCGCACGAACTTGTGCGTGAATTCCTGGTGGGCTTTGCGCTCGTCGGGACGGTCGCAGAGCAGCGCGCGCAGATCGGTGGCGCGGCATTCGAGGGCGAAGACCTCGTCTCCGGCAAGC
>CALVPU010000163.1 GCA_944353735.1 uncultured Eubacteriales bacterium
GACGTCGGGTTCGAAGGTGAACATCCACTTCGTTGCCGGCGACTGGGCATTCGTCAGCCAGAACGGCAACTACGGCTACTGCGCGAGCGCGTGCGTGACGGAAGGCTCCGCGCCGACCGCGACGCCGGACCCGACGCTGCCGGTGTCGATTCCCGGCATCGTCGTCACCGAGACGCTCGACGTCTATGAACAGCCGTCGACCTCCGCGAACAAGCTCGGCACGATCCTCTACGGCACGATCGTCAACGTCATGGGCATCTCCGGCGACTGGGCGTACATCGAGCTCAACGGGCACTATGGCTTCTGCGCGGTCGCGGCGCTGATGCCCTACGGCGGCACGATCCCGACTCCGACTCCGAGCCAGACGCCCGGCGGGACGACGCCCGGCGAGGGCTATTATTGGGAGACCTTCTCGGCGACGGTCATCGCCAGCGGCGTCAAGTTCTACGCCAGCGACTCGACCAGCGCCGCGAGCGTCGACGTGCCCCTGGGCACGAACGTCACCGTCGGCGCGTACAACACCCAGTGGGCGTACGTGGACATCAGCGGCGTGAAGGGCTTCATCCAGATCTCCGGCCTCAGCCGCGGCGAGTACGGCGAGCTCAAGAGCGGCAGCTCCGGCAGCGCGGTGCAGTCGCTGGAGACGGCGCTGTTGATGCTCGGCTACCTCGACTCCAACCCCGGCACGAGCTACACCTCCTACACCGAGGCGGCGGTGCGCCTGTTCCAGCAGGCGTGCGGCATGAGCCAGACCGGCATCGCCGATCAGGCGACCCAGCGCGTGCTCTACGGCGGACACGCCCCGTCGTCCGACCTGCTGAACCACACCTATTCCAGCGGTGACAGCGGCACGAACGTCGGCCGCATCCAGCTGCGCCTGCTCGCGCTCGGCTACCTGAGCAAGACTGCCAGCGTCGACGGCGATTACGGCACCAACACCGCCAACGCGGTGCGCCTCTTCCAGCAGGCGAACGGCCTGACCGTCAACGGCTCGGTCAATTCCAGCACGCTGCGGCTGCTCTATTCGCCCAGCGCGGCGCCGCTGCCCGACGGGCAGATGCCCGCGGATCAGGGCGGCACGGGCGGCGGCGGCAAGGAGCCGGACGGCACCGGTCAGTCGAACAACTCCACCACGATGGTCGACGGCCTCAAGTCCACCACCAGCAGCTATTCCTCGAGCATGAGCGACGCGGAGAAGTACGAGTACGTGATCTACGTGGCGCAGAACCAGCTCGGCAAGCCCTACGTCTACGGCGCGACGGGCACCAGCTCCTACGACTGCTCCGGCCTGACCTACTACTCGTTCCGCCAGATCGGCGTGACGCTGCCGCGCACGGCGCAGAGTCAGGGCTATGACGACGACTTCCGTCAGGTCAGCAGCGTCTCCGACCTCCAGCGCGGCGACCTCGTGTTCTTCAACACGGTCTCCGACAGCGACCAGTGCGACCACACCGGCATCTATCTGGGCGACGGCTGGTTCATCCACGCCTCCTCCGGAAGCGGTCGCGTCGTCGTCAGCACGCTGGCGTCGGGCTACTACAACCGCGTCTTCTCCTGGGGACGCAGGGTGCTCTGATTTCAGACCGATACTTTCATCTTCTTCCCCTTGGCGGGGCGCTCCGCATGAGCGCCCCGCCCCTTTTGTCCGCCGCGGCGCGCGTGAATATGACATTTTCTTGGAAAGTATTAAACTTCCCGGCAACCGCTGGACAAAAGTTAGGCAGCTAATTATAATGGTGTCAAGGGATTTTTCGGTTCCTGGACGGAGGTTGCCTATGCTCGGAAAGTACAGCGTCAAAAAGCCCTATACCGTCGTCGTCGGCGTGATTTTGGTCATCGTACTGGGCGTGATTTCATTTACCAACATGACCACGGATCTGCTGCCGAACATGGATTTTCCCTACGTCATCGTCTATACCACCTACGTCGGCGCCACGCCCGAGCAGGTGGAGAACGAGGTCACGCGCCCGATGGAGTCCGCCTTCGCCACGTTGACCGACATCGACCAGATCAATTCCACCTCCAGTGACAACCTCTCGCTGGTCATCCTGCAGTTTAACGATACCGCCGACATGAACACCGCGCTGATCGAGATCAACTCCGAGATCAGCGCCCTTTCTGCAACGTGGAGCGATTCCATCGGCGCCCCGGCGATCATGAAGATCAACCCCAACATGCTGCCGGTGTCGATCCTGTCCGTGGCGCGCGACGACATGGACCTGATCGAGCTGTCCGACTATGTGGAACAGACGCTGATTCCCGCGTTCGAGTCGGTCAACGGCGTGGCGTCGGTCACCGCCTCCGGCGCGATCACGCAGGAGGTCGACGTCACCATCGAGCAGGACCGCATCGACGTGCTCAACAACGCCATCCTCCGCGACGTCGACGCCCAGCTCGCCGACGTGGAGCAGCAGCTCGACGACGCGCAGGCGCAGCTCAACGACGGTCGCAGCCAGCTGGCGCGCATGCGCTCGAGCACGCTCGCCCAGCTCGACGACGCCCTCGAACAGCTCGAAGGCGGCGAGGAGCAGCTCGGCACCGCCATCGAGACGCTCACCGCGCAGCGCGGCGAACTGCAAACGCAGCTCGACGAGGTGAACGCCGCCGTCTCCCAGCTGGAAATGCTCACCAACCTTACCGATGAACAGCGCGCGCTGCTGGTGGAGCTGGAAACGCAGCTCGCCAACCTCCGCGCCCAGCGCGACGCGCTCGAGGACCAGCTCGACGCCATCGAGTCCGGCGAGGGCGACCCGACGCTGCAGGCGCAGCGCGACGAGGCGCAGGCGCGCCGCGACGAGCTCGCTGCCGAGCGCGCGCGCTACGAGGCGTACATCGACGACCTCACCGAGGGCGACGCCGGCGCGCTGGCGGCAGAGATCGCCGAGATCGACGCGCAGCTTGCCGGCATGGACGAGGCGATCGCCGAGACCCAGCGCGAGCTCTCCGCCAAGACCGACGCCCGCGACGCCACGCAGGCGCACATCGACGAGCTCCGCGAGGAGATCGCCGCGCTCGGCGGCGCGACCGCCACTCCGAGCCTTGCCCCCACGACCACGCCGACCACCGGCGCGACGAACACGCCCGAAACGACGCCGACCACTGGCGCAACGAACACGCCCGAAACGACGCCGACGAGCGGCGCGACGGATGCGCCCGAAACCACGCCGACGAGCGGTGCGACGGATGCGCCCGAAACCACGCCGACGAGCGGCGCGACGGATGCGCCCGAAACGACGCCGACGAGCGGTGCGACGGATGCGCCCGAAACGACGCCGACGAGCGGCGCGACAAACACGCCCGAGTCCACCGCGACGGATGCGCTGGAAACCACGGAGACCGCTGGCGCATCTGCGACTTATGGCGCGACCGCCACCGCGACGGATGGCGCATCTGCGACTTATGGCGCGACCGCTACCGTGACGGCTGGCGCATCTGCGACTTATGGTGTGACCGCCACCGCGACGGATGATGCTTCTGTAACTTATGGCGCGACCGCTATCGCGACGGATGGCGCATCTGCGACGAATGGCGCGACCGCCGGTGCGGACGACAGCGCTGCGCTGTGGCTGCGCAATGCCCTGCCGGTGCCGGGCGTGTCGATCGACCCGGACAGCGGCGCGATCTCGGTGACGAATCCGGAGACGGGGGAGATCACCGTTATTCCGTCGTACACGGACATGATCGCCGCTGCGGCGACCACTTCCGCCTTCGGCGCGTCCGACGCGGCCCCTGCCGCTGATGAAGGCGCCGCGGCGACCACCTCCGGCGAAAACGCCGCCAGCGCCGCGGCGACTGAATCCACCGCCGGCAGTGCGGTATCCGCTTCCAGAGAAAGCGCCGCCAACGCCGCGGCGACCGTCTCCGGCGAAAGCGCCGCCAACGCTGCGGCGACTGAATCCGATGAAAGCGCCAGGGCGACCGCCTCCGGCGGAGGCGCCGCCGCCGAAGTCGCGCCCATGGGGCTGGAGCTGGGGCTGTTCCGCCCGGCGTCCGCCGAGGGCGCGTCGCTCGAGCAGCTGCGCGCGGAGCTGGCGCTGGCGGAGGCGCAGCTGTCCGAACTGGACGCCGCCATCGCCGAGACGCAGGCGCGCGCCGCGCAGCTCGACGCCGACCGCGCGGGGCTCGCCGCCCAGCGCGAGGACAAGCAGCAGGCGCTCGACGCCATCACCGGCGGCGGCGACGTGACCTCGCGCATCGAGGCGGCGCAGCGCGAGATCGCCGCGCTGGACATCCGCATCGCCGCGGTGGACGCGGAGATCAAGTGGCTGGACGGCATGCTCTCCGGCGACCCCGACCGCATTCAGGCGATCCGCGACGGCATCGCCAAGTTCGACGAGGCCATCGAGGTCATCGTCAATTCCGACGCCTACAAGGCGTTGCAGCTCGCCACCGACGAGGACGAGCTCAACGCCCAGTACGCCGCCGCCGTGCAGGGACAGGCGCAGCTCGAGGCGGGCATCGAGCAGGTCGACGGCATGCTCGAAAAGCTCAATCAGGGCGTCATTCCCGGCGGCATCGTGCCGGGACTGGACGAGGACACCGACCTCGCCAGCGCGCGCGAGCAGATCGAGGCCGGGCGCAGTCAGGCGCTTTCCGCCTTTGCCGACGCCGAAGCCCAGCTCGACGCCGCGGCGGCGCAGCTCGCCGAGGGCCGCGCCGAGTTCGAGGAGCAGCGCGACGAGGCGCTGGAGAACGCCGGCATCGACGGCATCATCACGCTGGAGACCGTCGCCGGCCTCGTCGGCGCGCAGAACATGTCCATGCCCGCAGGCTATGTCTACGACCTCGCCGACGACGAATACCTCGTGCGCGTGGGCGACGAGTTCGCGTCCATCGACGAGATGCGGCAGGTGAAGCTGTTCTCGCTGGGGCTGGATTCGGTCGACGACGTGCGCCTCAGCGATGTCGCCAGCGTCGAGATCGCCGACGACAGCGCCGAATCGTTCACCAAGGTCGACGGTCAGGACGGCATCCTGCTGTCCATCGAAAAGCAGTCCACCTTCTCCACCACCGACGTCGCCGAGCGCGTGCTGGCGCGCAGCGACGAGCTCACGGGCGCGGACCCGGCGCTGCATCTGGTGGAAATGTTCGATCAGGGCGAGTACATCAACGTCATCATCGATTCCGTCATCGAGAACCTGCTCTGGGGCGCGGGGCTGGCGATTCTGGTGCTGCTGGTGTTCCTGCTCGACTGGCGCCCGACGGTCATCATCGCCTTCTCGATTCCGCTGAGCGTGGTCATCGCCTTCGTGTGCATGTACTTCACCGGCATCACGCTCAACGTGCTGTCGCTGTCCGGACTGGCGCTGGGCATCGGCATGCTGGTGGACAACTCCATCGTCTCCATCGACAACATCTACCGCCTGCACGACGAGGAGAAGCTGCCGATCCTGCGCTCCTGCGTGCAGGGCGTGAACACCATCTCCGGCGCGCTGACCTCCTCGACGCTGACGACGATCAGCGTGTTCCTGCCGGTGGTGTTCGTCACCGGGCTTGCCCACGACCTGTTCACCGACATCGGCCTGACGATCACCTATTCGCTGGTGGCGAGCCTGCTGGTGGCGATGACGCTGGTGCCGTCGATGGCGGCGGCGCTGCTCAAGCGCTCGCGCAAGCCGGTCAAGAACCATTTCGGCGCGTTCCAGAAGTTCTACGTGCGCACGCTGCGCGGAGCGCTGCGCTTTAAGCCGCTGGTGCTGCTGCTGGCGGTGGCGCTGCTGGCGGTCACGGTGCTGCAGGTGCCGAAGATGAGCATGTCGTTCATGCCGGAGGTCAACTCCACGCAGATGACCGCCTCGCTCGCGCTCGACCCCGAGGGCGACCTCGACGCGCAGCGCGATCAGGCCGTCGAGCTGATGGAGCGCATCATGGCGATCGACGGCGTGGCGACCGTGGGCCTGACCGGCGGCACCGGCGCGCTGGCAATGATGTCCGGCGGCGGCGGAGACCTGACGTACTACATCATCGTGGACAGCGCCGCGGGCCGCGCGAACGTCGATATCGGCCGCGACATCTCCGCGCAGGCGGAGGAAATGGGCATGGAGCTGGGCGTGCAGACCAGCACGATGGACATCTCCATGCTCACCGGCACCGGCGTGTCCGTGGACATCATCGGCGACGACGTCGCCACGCTGCGGCAGATCGCCGGCGAGGTGGCGCAGATCATTGCCGGCGTCGAGGGCACCGCCGAGATCGACGACGGCCTCGAGGCGTCCGTGCCGGAGATCAGCATCACCGTCGACAAGGAGCGGGCGACCGACTACAACCTCACCGTCGGTCAGGTGCTGCAGTTCGTCGCCACCAAGCTCGCCGGCAAGACCGAGATCACCGAGGCGGAGCTCAACGGCAAGAACATGGCGGTGTACGTCCTCGACGGGCGCAACGCCGACATCACGCCGGACACGCTGGCGGACCTGGAGATCGAGGCGCAGACCACCGACGGCAGCGAGCTGGTGCGGCTGGGCGACATCGCCCAGATCGAGCGCACGCAGAGCCTCTCCAGCATCAACCGCCGCAGCCAGCAGCGCCTGCTCTCGGTGACGTTCGACGCCGCCGACGGCTACGCGCTCAGCCACGTCAGCGACGACGTCGAGGCGGCGCTGGCGGAATATCAGCCGCCCGAGGGCTACACCGTGTCGCTCTCCGGCGAAAACGAAACCGTCAACGAGATCATGGGCGACATGGTGTTCATGATGGCGGTGGCGCTGGTGCTGATCTTCCTGATCATGGTGGCGCAGTTCCAGTCGTTCAAGTCGCCGTTCATCGTGCTGTTCACCATTCCGCTGGCGTTTACCGGCGGCCTGATCGCCCTGCTGCTCACGGGCATGGACCTCTCCATCGTGGCGATGGTCGGCTTCCTGGTGCTGATGGGCGTCGTGGTCAACAACGGCATCGTGTTCGTCGATTCCGTCAACCAGATGCGCATCGCCGGCATGAACAAGCGCGAGGCGCTGCTCGAGACCGGTCGCGTGCGCCTGCGCCCGATTCTGATGACCGCCATCACCACCATCCTCGGCATGCTCACGCTGGCGCTGGGCGTCGGCATGGGCTCGGAGATGATGCAGCCCATGGCGGTGGTCACCATCGGCGGCCTGACCTACGCCACGTTCATGACGCTGTTCATCGTGCCGGTGCTGTACGACATGTTCAACGGCGAGAAGATGTCCGCCCGCGAGATCCAGATGGCGCGCGAGGCGGCGGGCCTGAACGACCCCGACCAGCTCGACGAGCCCGATCCGGACGATCCCGGCGACAAGCCCCGCGGCAAGCGGCGGAAGCGCGGCAAGTCCGACGGCGACGCCCCGCAGGCGCCCGACGGCGTCCCGCAGGGCCCGGCGGGCGGCCCCGGAGGCGGAAATGCCCCGGGCGGAAACGCCCCGAATGCAAGCGCCCCGAATGAGAGTGCCCCGAGCGGAAACAACCCGAAAGCAGGCGCTCCGGACGGGAATGGAGATACTCCCGGCAGAGCGGGCGGAAACGCGAACCATTCTGTGCCCACCGGCGCGAACGCCTGCCGGAACGACGCCGCGGTATCTTCCGCCGGCGCGAGCGCCGCAAGGTGCGCAAGCGCGGCGGGTACAACCGGCGCGGCGAATGGAACGGAGAACGGTGCGGCAGGCGCAACCGGCGCGGCGAATGGAACGGAGAACGGCGCGGCGGGCACAACCGGCGCGGCGAATGGAACGGAGAACGGTGCGGTGAGCGGCGTTCCCGGCGCGGCGAATGGAATGGAGAACGGCGCGGCGGGCGCAACCGGCGCGGCGAATGGAATGGAGAACGGCGCGGCAGGCGTTCCCGGCGCGGCGAATGGAATGGAGAACGACGCGGCAGGCGCAACCGCCGAGCTCGCGAATCCGGATGGCGGCGCGGAATATTCGCCGCGGAGACGGAGAAGGAATCGTCGTGACGCGCACCGCGCCGAGCGCGATGACGCCGCCCAAAACGGCGCGCTTGCGCAGCCGGCGGAGGTGCAGCCAGGCGCAGGCGATCAGCCGGGCGCGGCGAACGCGAACGGCGCGCAGCCGGGAGCGGCGGAAATGGATGCGGTCAACGTCAGGGCTCCCCATGCCGGGAAGCATGTTTGGACCGCGGATTCCGCCCCAACCAGGGCGGGTCGGTCAGCGCAGGCACCGGAAACGCCCGCCTCGGGATTGCAGGATGCGCGCGACAACGCCGGCCCGCAAGGAATGCCGGGAACCATCGGCGGCCTGCAGGCACAGACCAGCGCCATGCCCCAGCCACAGGTAAGCGGCATACAGCCACAGACCAGCGCCATGTCCCAGCCGCAGGCGAGCGGCCTGCAGCCACAGACCAGCGCCATGTCCCAGCCGCAGGCGAGCGGCATGCAGGCACAGACCAGCGCCATGCCCCAGCCGCAGGTAAGCGGCACGCAGGCGCATACCGACGCCATGCCCCAGCCGCAGGTAAACGGCATGCAGGCGCAGACCAGCGCCATGCCCCAGCAGCAGGCGAGCGGCATGCAGGCGCAGACCAGCGCCGTGCCCCAGCCGCAGGTAAGCGGCATACAGGCGCAGACCAGCGCCATGCCCCAGCCGCAGGCGAGCGGCATGCAGCCGCAGACCAACGCCATGCTCCAGCCGCAGGCGAACGGCATGCAGGCGCAGACCAACGCCATGCCCCAGCCGCAGGTAAGCGGCATGCAGGCGCAGACCAGCGCCATGCCCCAGCCGCAGGCGAACGGCATACAGGCGAATTTCTATGGGCAGCCGGGCGGACCGGTGGGCGGCGCGTTCGCCTATCCGGGGACGCCGGCGGGCATGCCGTATCCGCCGCAGGGCTACTACGCTTACCCGCCGCAAAACTATTACGGCTATCCGCCGCAGGGTTACTACGCGTATCCTCAGGGCTATGGCTATCCGCCGCAGAACTATGCGGTACCGCAGCCGGGCAACATCCCGCAGGGCTATGGCAACGCGC
>CALVPU010000164.1 GCA_944353735.1 uncultured Eubacteriales bacterium
CCGCCGCAAAACTATTACGGCTATCCGCCGCAGGGTTACTACGCGTATCCTCAGGGCTATGGCTATCCGCCGCAGAACTATGCGGTACCGCAGCCGGGCAACATCCCGCAGGGCTATGGCAACGCGCAGCCGGGCAGCGTCCCGCAGGGCTATGGCAACGCGCAGCCGGGCAACATCCCGCAAGGCTATGGCAATGCGCAGCAGGGCGGCGTCCGAGCGGACGGGGGCGAGCGGGCGTAAGGATCGCGCGGGCCGTCTCTGGCGGCAGGCGGCGCGGCAGGGGTGAGCGCCTTGCATGCCGCGGGTTCGCCCAAGGCAACGGTATAAACGACGAGCGGCTGTGACCGAGAAGAGTTTCCCGGTCACAGCCGCTCAATTTTTGTCCTGCGCGCGGAACGCGCTGTCAAGCGCTCCCGCGAGGGGAGCGACTGCACGTCGACATGCCCGTTGTGCACGTAGGGCACATTTCAATCCACGCTCCCGCGAGGGGAGCGACTGCACGTCGACGTGCTCGTTGTGCACGTAGGGCACATTTCAATCCACGCTCCCGCGAGGGACGGAACGCCTCATTGCAATGCAGCGCGCTCAGCGCGTCGCTGGCTGGCCCGCCTTGCCGGTCTCCTGAGCCGTGCTCCCGGAGGCGGCGGGAGCGGACGCGGCGCGCAGGCCGAAGCCCTTGGGGGAGAGCAGCCCGTCCTTCGCCATCATGGTCTCGAGCACCTCGATGTCGGCGTCGACGTCGAGCGCCGTGGCGCGGAAGAGGCGGTCCTGCTGCTGCTCGAACGCCGTCACCAGCGAGTCGAGAATCTGCTCGATCCGGCGGCGCGCGGCGACGATGTTCTCGCCCTGATAGCTCTGCTCCTCCATCAGCGCGTAGCTCTTGAGCAGCTTGATGGTGGTCGGCAGGTAGTAGTTCATGAACTTCTTGACCTCGTCGGCGCGCTCGGGCTCCTCGCGCAACACGCGGAAGATGCCGGCGGTCAGCTCGCCGATGCGGTCGATGCGCGCGGAGACGCCGGCGTCGTCGATGTCGTCGTAGAGGCGGCGGATCTCGCGCAGGCTCTGTTCAAACTCGACCTCCGCCCACTGCGGCTGCGGCTCGGGCGCGGGTTCGGACTTGGGTTCGGGCTTGGGCGCGGGTTCAGGCTCGGCGTCCTCGACGAATTCGGTGGTCACCGCGTCGAGCACCAGCATGCCGCGGCTGTGGTCGAGGTAGGCGTTGTCGCCCAGATAGCCGCTGGCGATCATGTGCTGCAGGTCGGAGACGACGAGCGACGGCGGCTTGCCCAGCTTGGCGGACAGCTCGGTGACGTCGATCTCGGCGCGCTCGCCGATGACGGCGGCGCAGCGGCGGTAGTCGTCGAGCTTCCTGTTCTTCCACAGCGCCCAGCCCTTGCACGCCGCCAGCAGCACGCCCACCGGCGTCAGCGGCGGGATCACCAGAAAGACGGCGATCAGCACCCACGAAGGTCCGCCCGCCTTTTTCCTGCGCGGAATCGCCACGCGCCCCTTGCGCTGCCGGACGATCTTCTTGACCGCCATCGCATCCACCTCGCATATCCACAAAATCTCACTCTATATTATAGCACAGTTCCGCTACATTTCAATAGAGCCGCCGCCCGTCCAGAAATCTTTCAGCAGCGCCTCGAGGTCGGCGAGGCGGCGGGCGCGCCGCAGCTGCCAGTGCTCGGGGAGGAGCGCGCGGATGTGGGGGTCGCCGAAGCGCATGTCCAGCAGCAGCACCACGCCGCGGTCGGTTTCGGTGCGGATGACGCGGCCCGCCGCCTGCAGCACGCGGCGGATGCCGGGGTCGGTGTAGGCGATGTCGCCGCCGGCGCCGAAGCCGTCGTCGAACAGCTCCGCCAGCAGGTTGCGCTCAAAGCCGATCTGCGGCACGCCGGTGGTGACGATCGCCGCGCCGGAGAGCTGGTCGCCGGGCAGGTCGACGCCCTCGGCGAACACGCCGCCCAGCACCGTGAACGCCAGCAGGCTGCGCGCCGGACGCGCGCGGAAGCGGGCGATGAACGCCGCGCGCGCCGCCTCGTCCATGCGCGGCAGCTGGCGCACGGCGTCGTCGCCGGGATAGCGCAGGCGGTAGCGCGCAAACGCCATGTCCAGGTAGGCGAAGGAGGGGAAGCAGGCGATGTAGTTGCCGGCGTGCGCCGTCGCCATGGCGTGGAGGACCGCCGCCACGGCGTCGAGCGTGCGCTCGCGGTCGGCGAAGCGCACCGATACTGGCAGCCGCACGGTCAGCTGGTTCTCCGGCGGAAACGGCGAGGCGAGCCGCAGCAGCGGGTCGCGCGCGTCCAGCCCCAGCAGGCGGGCGTAGTGGTCCATCGGCGCCAGCGTCGCCGAGAACAGCGCCGCGCCGCCGGTGCGGTCCATCGCCCGGCGCAGGTGTTCCGAGGGATCGAAGCACCACAGCCGCACCGCGATGCGCTTGCCCTCGGGCAGGATCAGCGCGCGGTTGCGCCGCGGGTCGAAGCGCTCGGCGGCGCGCGCGAACCACATCGCGTCCAGCATCAGTTCGTGAAACTGCGGTTCCGCCGACTGCAGCTGTCCGGCGCGGCTGGCGAACAGGCGCGCGGCGCGGACGATTGCCTCCGGCGGGGCGTCGGACGCCTCCGGCTCGGCGTCCGGCGCCGTCAGCGCGCCGAGCAGATCGGTCAGCGCCTGCCACGCGGGGCTGTCCCTGCCCTCGAAGCGCCCGATGGCGCGCCGCGCCGCCGCCGCCTTTTCGCCGGAGAGCTCCGCGGAGAACATCTCGCGGGCGCGCTCGGGCAGGTTGTGCGCCTCGTCCACGAGCAGCGCCGTGCGGCTCTTGCGGTCGAAATAGCGCCGCAGGCGCACGCGCGGGTCGAAGGCGTAGTTGTAGTCGCAGACGATCACGTCCGCCTGCTCGGACATGTCCAGCGACAGCTCGTAGGGGCACAGCTCGAAGTCCGCCGCCAGCGCGGCGATGACCTCGGGGGTGCCGGACTCGATCGCCAGCGCCTCGCGCAGCGCCGGTCGGCGGCGCTCGTAGTAGTCCGCCGCCAGCGGACAGCCAAGGCAGTCCCGCCGCGGCAGCGGGCAGCACTTGTCCTTGGCGGTGATGGCGACGGAGCGCAGCTTCAGCCCCTGCGCGCGCATGCGCGCCAGCGTCTGCTCCACGGTGCGCCTGCCGGTGGTGCGCGCGGTGAGGTAGAACACCGCCGTGACGTCGCCGCGCCCGAGCGCCTTGAGCGCGCCGAATAGCGCCGCCGCCGTCTTGCCGATGCCCGTGGGCGCCTCGATCAGCGTCCGCCCGCCGCCGTGCAGGGCGCGAAAGACCTGCGCCGCCATCTCGCGCTGGCCCGCGCGGCAGTGCGGATAGGGAAACGCCATGCGCGCCAGCGTCGGCGCGGACTGCGCGCGCCACTCGTCCAGCGCCGCCGCCCACGCCGCGTAGGGCACGGCGCAACGCATGAACGTCTCCGCCAGCTGCGCGCGCGTGCGCTCGCGGCGGTAGCGAACCTCGCCGCCGTCCGTGCCGGCGTACCACAGCGACACCTCCGCGCCGGGCAGGTCCTCGTTCAGGCAGATGAGGTAGGCGTAGATCTCGCCCTGCGCGAAGTGCGCCGGCTGGTCGTCGGGGCCGATCCGGCGCGGGTCGCGCGCGGTGGACTTGATCTCCACCACCTCGGCGGCGCCGTCCGCGATCCGCACGGCGTCCGCCCGCCCCTGCACCCGCAGCACGATTTCGCCCACCGGCATGTCACGCGAGACGAACACCTCGCTCGTCCAGCCCTCGCCCAGCGCCGCCTGCAGCCGGCGGTGAATGCGGCTGCCCTCGTTCATGCGCTCCGCCGCCGCCATCGCCAGGTCGCCGCGCTGCAGCGCGAATTCCGCCAGCGCGCGCACGTTGATCGGATGCACTTTCGCCACGTTTTTCCCTCCTTCGGGCTTGACAGCTTCGCCCCTGAATGGTACATTATAAGCAGTGATTGTTCCTAAGTATAATCCACGACCGCGCATTTTGCAAGCAGGAGGGCATGAGGAATGAACATCTATCCGCTGTTGATGGCACCTTACTTCCGCCACGGGGAGGAGACGCCGTGGGGCGGCAGCATGCTGCGCGACGTCTTCATGAAGGACGCGCCCGACGACCGCACCGGCGAGAGCCTCGAGGTCTCCGCGCTGCCGGATCGCGAGAGCATGGTCCGCAACGGCGTCCACGCCGGCAAGACGCTTTCGCGGATGATCGAGCTGTGGGGCGAGGCGCTCACCGGACCGATGCAGGGCGAGTTCCCGCTGCTTTTGAAGCTGCTCGACGCCAAGCAGACCCTGTCGGTGCAGGTGCATCCCGGCGACGAGTACGGCATGGCGCACGAGGGCAAGCTCGGCAAGAGCGAGGCGTGGGTCGTGCTCAACGCCGAGCCGGGCGCGAAGATCGCCTACGGGCTCGATCTCGACGGCGGCGACCTGCGCGCCGCGGTCGAGGCGGGCCGGCTCGAGGACGTGCTGCACTGGGAGCAGGTCCGTCCCGGCGATGTCTACTACATTCCCAACGGCACCGTCCACGCCCTCGGCGCGGGCATTCAGGTCTACGAGATCCAGCAGTCCAGCGACGCGACCTACCGCTTCTGGGACTGGGGCCGCGTCGGCAAGGACGGCAAGCCGCGCCAGCTGCACACCGAAAAGGCGCTCGACGTCAGCGTGCCGGACCGCCGTCTGCCGAAGATCGAGGGCACGACCGTGCTGTGCAAGGGCGGCAGCCGCACCTATTACATCTGTGAGAAGCACTTCGAGCTGTGCCGCCTGAACCTCGCCGGCAGCATGCCGATGCCGTCGGGCAGGATGTACTTCCTCACGCCGATGGCGCCGGTGACGCTGAAGTGGGCGGACGACAGCCTCGACCTCGAGCCGTTCGACAGCGTGCTCGTGCCCGCCCAGATGGAGGGCGTCGTCGTCGAGGGCGAGGGCAAGGTGCTCATGTCCGGCACGCCCGACCAGCCGTCGCTGCGCGCCGAACTCGGCTATCGCGCAGAGAACGTCGCCGGCCTCGTTGATTGGCGCCAAGGCGCGGCGGGGAAGCGCGAGCGCGGTGAACCCGGCTGTCGCGCGGAGAACGCCGCCGGTCTCGTCGGCTGACGCCAAGGCGCGGCGGGGAAG
>CALVPU010000165.1 GCA_944353735.1 uncultured Eubacteriales bacterium
CTCTCCCTGCCGGAGGATAAGCCCTTCAAGGACTTTTCCCGCGGCATGAAGATGAAGCTCTCTCTGGCGGTGGCGCTTTCCCACAACGCTCGTCTGCTCGTCCTCGACGAGGCCCTCAACGGCATCGACCCCGTGGCACGCGATGAGATTCTCGACATCTTCATGGACTACACACGCGACGAGGGCCACTCCATCCTCCTTTCCTCGCACATCGTCAGCGATCTGGAGAAGGTCTGTGATTACATCGCCTTCCTCCACCGGGGCAAACTGATGCTCTGCGATGAAAAGGACGCGCTGCTGGAGAAGTACGGCCTCATCCACGTCAGCCGCGAACAGCTCGCGGAGCTGGACGGCGCCGCCGTCAAGGGCAGCAAGTCCTCGCCCTACGGTGTGGAGGCCGTGGTGGAAAGAAGCCGCGTACCCGCCGGGATGAAAATTTTGCCCGTGGGGCTGGAAGAACTGTTCGTCTACATGGCAAGGGGGGACCGCTGATGCGCGCGCTGTTTTTGAAGGACTGGTATATGGCCAAGAGCTATTGCCGCTCGTACCTGTTTATCGTCGCGGTGTTCGCGGCAGTGTCGTTCATTTCTTCGGAAAGCCTGTTTTTCATGGCCTATCCGACGATAATGTTCGGCATCCTGCCGGTGACGCTCATTTCCTACGACGAGCGCTTCCACTGGCCAGCCTACGCCGGCACGTTGCCCCTCCGCCGGCGCGACGAGGTGCGGGAAAAGTACCTGCTGTCGCTGCTGCTGATCGCCGTCATGGGAATCCTTATGACCGCATTGCAGGCGATCGCGGTTTTGCGCAGCGGTTCGGCGCTCGCGGAAGGGTTTGTGATGATGGTTGTGGGCATGTTCGTCTTCAGCCTGATCGGGCCATGCGTGCTGCTGCCGCTGACATACCGCTTCGGCTCGGAAAAGGCGCGCGTGAATTTCTATATCCTCATCGTGCTCGTGGCCGTGCTCATCGGTACGTTCAGCGGTATGTCGACCGAAGCGCACTTCCCGTTCAAGACGGTCTATCTGGTCCTGCTCGCGGCGGTGATCGCGTGCATGCCCCTTTCCTACGTCATTTCCTGTCGCGCATACGAAAAGAGGGAATGGTGATGAAGAACACGCACATCTGCCCCAAGTGCGGCTCGCAGAATATCGCGCGCGTGCCGGACAATCCCAACCGCTACGCCAGCGGCAACAACATCTACACCACCACCGTGACGCTGCTGGGAAAGATCCCCGTCATCCGCTATGTGTGCTGTGACTGCGGCTACGTGGAAAACTGGGTCGAGGGCGCGGCGGAGCGGGCGAAGATACAGGATGTATTCGGATAGGAGAAAACATATGTTTCGCAACATGTTGAAAACGACTTTGTGCCTCGCGTTGGCGCTGCTGCTCGCCGCCCTGCCCGCCGCGGCGGAGACGAACGTGGAAGAGCGGCTTTCCGATCTGGAAACGCTGCGCGCAGGTCTTGAACAAGGGCATTACGACCCCTTTGCACTGGTGACGCCCGCGGAATGGGAGGCGCGCGTGGAGGCGGCGGCGGAAACGCTGCGCGATGAAGATACCGACGACATCACCGCCTGCTACGCGCTCATCGAACTCGTCGCCTCGCTGGGCGACGCGCACACGCAGGCGTGGTTCACTGGCGGCAACGCGCAGGGAATGCTCCGCGCGCTGCCCTTGCAGACCGGCCTCTTTTCCGGCAGGGTCTACCTCCTCGCCACCACCGAGCCTTACGCGGACTACCTCGGCATGGAGATCACCGCCATCGCGGGCGTGCCCATGGCCGAAGTCTTTGCCCGCCTTACCCCGCTCATCAGCTACGACAACGAAGTGCGCCTGCAAACGCAACTCGCCGCCAACATCGCCGACGCCGAGGGACTGCGCTACGTGGGCATCCTGGACGACGCCTCGCGGGCGGAGGTGACCTTCACGGACGCGCAGGGCGCGCAGCACACCGCCACCGTCGAAGCGCTGGTGGGCGAGGAGATGTACACAGCGCAGTTTTCCTTCCTCGAACGCGAAGCCACCCCCGCCGCCGAACAGCCCGCTGGCCTCTACGAATACCGAAACTACGGCGACACGCTCTGGATCGGCTACTATTCCTGCGCCGAAGACCCGGAATACCCGATGGCGGACTTCGTGGAGAATGTGGCGGCGGAACTGGAAGCGGGAAACTATGCCAAGGTTTGCGTAGACCTGCGCTACAACGGCGGCGGCAATTCCGCCATCCTGGAGCCGCTCATCGACCGCCTCGCCGGCCTGCGGGATAAAACCGGTCTCGCCGTCTACACGCTCATCGGCGAAAACACCTTCTCCTCGGCGGTGATGAACGCCGCGCAACTCAAAACGCGCGCCGGAGCCACCCTCGTCGGCACGCCGACCGGCGGCAGCGCCAACCACTATGGCGAGATACAGTCGTTCACGCTGGAACACCTGCCGCTGACGGTCTACTACTCCACAAAGTACTTCGAAATGCTCCCCGGCGGCCCCAACGGCTCCCTGATGCCGGACATCGAAGTGGAGCGCACGCTGACCGACTATGTTTCCGGCAAGGACGTGGCGCTGCAAGCCGTGCTGGAGGGGTAGTAAGGCAACAAAGGACGACGGCGCGCAGCCTGCCGGCGCGACCGAGCCGTTGACAAAACGCAGTCAATGGTCAAAGTATT
>CALVPU010000166.1 GCA_944353735.1 uncultured Eubacteriales bacterium
TTGGCGAGCGCGTGCCGGCGCTGGACGGCAATCAGGCGCGCGTCCTTGCCCGCGTGCTGGCATGGGAAGCGCCTCTGCGCACGCCGTTCGACCTGGAAATGGCGGCGCGCGAGCAGATGACCGGCGATCGTCCCGGCGATTACAATCAGGCGCTGATGGATCTCGGCGCTTCGGTCTGCACGCCGCGCCGTCCCGACTGCGGCGCCTGTCCAATCGCGGCGCTCTGCAGGGCGCGCGCGCTCGGCGATCCGGAATCGTTTCCGCGCCGACAGCCACCGGTTGCCCGCCGCGAAGTGGAGCGGCTGGTGATGGTCGCGCGCTGTCCCGAGGGCGTGCTGATCCGCCGCCGCCCCGCGCGCGGATTGCTCGGCGGAATGTACGAGTTTCCCGCGCTGGAAGGTGTTCCTGCACGCGGCGCGCTGCCGGAACTGCTCGCCGAAGCTGGCTTTGCGGGCGCGCGCGTGGTCGGCGAACTTCCGCCTGCCAAGCACGTGTTCACACATCTCGTGTGGCGCATGCGGGGCGTGCGGATTGAACTTCCTGCCGCTCCGACGGGTTGGATTGCGGCGCGAGACCTGTCTGCCTACGCCTTTCCCTCGGCGCTGCGCGTCTACCGCGAGGCCGCGGAGCGCTGGCTCCGCGAAGAGGCCTGGCGCTGAGCACCGCCGCGCAAGCCATGACGCGAAGCTTCATGCTGGATGTGACCTAGCGGGCGCAGCCGCAAGCGCTCGCTGCCGGCAGGACGGGCAGCCTTGATGGCGGGCGGACGCATCGCCAAGGAACACGCATTTCGCGGAATGGTGCGTTCTGCGCAGCAATTCGCCTGCGCGGAACGGGCGTTCGCGTGCGGTTCTGCGAACTGCCTTCGGGAAACGGGCGTTCGCGCGCGGCGGGAAGCCTTTTCGGGAATCGGTAGAGGGGGGCCGGGGGCTGGAACTTTCCGGCGATTTGCATGACCATCGGCGTGGCTGCACGCCACGAACGACAAAACAATCGCTCCTGCAATCGATGCGGAGCGATTGTTTTTTAGGGGATTTCAGACAGAACCCGGCAGGCTATGGCACGCCGGACCAGACGCCATTTTCAGCGGTTCGCCGGCTTGGCAAAGGCGCGCTCGTCCTCGGCGCGGTAGCCCATCGCACGGTAGAGCGCCTGCGCGGGCGCGTTGTCGGCGCCGGTCAGCAGCGTGAAGCCGTCGACGCCGTGCGCCTGCATGCAGTGAGCTTCCAGAAAGGCGAGCAGACGGCGGGCGATGCCTTGCCGGCGAAACGGCGCGTCGACGAACAGCTCGGTGATCTCGGCGGTCGGGCGCGGGTAGCAGAAGGAGCGCTTGACCTGCGCGCAGGCGAAACCTGCCAGTGTGCCGTCCAGCTCGCAGACGGCAACCACTTCGCTGCCCGGGCATGCCAGCGCGGCGCGCACCTGCGCGGCAGTGCACAGCCCCGCGCCGTTGAAGCGCGCGTTGAGCAGACAGAGCGGTTCGGCGTCGTCAGGGCAGGCCAGACGGACCGCGCCGCGCGCGCTCATTCTCCGTCCACTGCCGCGCCAAATGCGGAGGATGCGGCATAGATCTGTGCGCCGCCCTCGGTCTGGACGGCGGAGACGTCGCCGAACGGATGCCCATAGAGTCCGGCGTCCGGATCCCACTGCGCGGCGTCGCCACAGGCGGCGAGCGAAAGGATCTCCACGCCGAACAGCGCGCCGCCAGAGCTGACGTTGACGCCCGCAAGGTCGACTTCGACCGTCCGACCGTCGATCATGCGGATGCCGGAGATGGAGGCGACGGCGTCGTGCTCGTCGCCGATGGCGGCGCGCAGGAATTCCGTGCGCACGTCCGGCAGTTCGGGCATCTCGAGCGAGGCGTCGGGGCATTCCGCCGACCAGCAGGCGGCGAGGTCGCCGTCATAGGCGAGGCTGAGCTCGGCGGCGAAGTCGTCGATCGTGGGGACAAAGCCATCGGCGACGTTCCACACGCGCTTGGAGTAGGTGGTGACCAGCTCGCCGTCGGAATAGGATGCGTAGCCCCACGTCACCATCGCGTAGGCGGTGCGCAGGTCGTCGTTGGCGGCGATTTCCTCAGCGGTGTAGCCGAGCGCGCCCGCGGCGGGAATGTTGGCGGCATAGGTGTCGACGAGTGCCTGCGCCAGCACGGGGAACTGCGCATCGGCGACGGCGCGGTAGTCGTCGGTCAGGCGCCAGTAGGTTTCCTGAAGCTCCTCGCTCCAGCCGTCCGCCTCGCTCCAGGCGTGGTCGGCGCCGGCGGCTTCGATGGCAGACATCGTTTCGGACAGCGACTCGATGCGCTCCGCGGAGCACTGCAGGCGATAGGGTTCGACGCCGGGAATGCCGAGCGACGCCAGATCGACGCCGCCGGAATAATCGGGGTCGAGGTAATAGTAATAGGTAAAGAGCACGTCCTGCGCGGTGACCGGCGTGCCGTCGGCGAACGCGGCTGCGTCCTTGAGCGTCAGCACGTAGGTGGAAAGGTCGGATTCCGGATCATAGGACGCGACGATGGTCACCTGCTCGGCGTCGGTTTCGATGGGCGCGTCGGGAATGACCGGCGTGAGCGGCTCAAACGGGTCTGCGAAGGCGCAGAGTCCGCCCGTCAGAGCCAGCATCGCCGCGAACAGCGCGGCGGACAATTTGCGGAACATATTCAAACCTCCTTTGTCGATCGGGGATCGCCTTTATCATATCACAAACGGCGCGAAAAAGCAATTGCCCGCACATTTTGCGTGCAAATGCGCGCAGCGACGGCAGTTTTGCGGTCTGTCCATCGTTTGGGACTTGCACGCGGGCGGTGAATTGTGCTATTAT
>CALVPU010000167.1 GCA_944353735.1 uncultured Eubacteriales bacterium
CTCTTCCGATCTAATCCCGCTTCTGCGGCGCATTTTATGCGCCGCGGTTCGGGGCGATGGGTTGCGTTTCGATTCGGGGCAAATCCCGCCGGATGGCGGCGTGATTTGCTGTTTTGGGCTGGGGAGAACGTTTGGGGGCGCCGCCCCCTTGGATTCCCCGCCAAAGGGTCTGAGAGCCTTTGGAATCCCGCTTCTGCGGCGCATTTTATGCGCCGCGGTTCGGGGCGATGGGTTGCGTTTCGATTCGGGGCAAATCCCGCCGGATGGCGGCGTGATTTGCTGTTTTGGGTTGGGATGATGTCCCCTTGGACTCCGATTCGGCGGCGCTCACGGTTCCGCCGGCGGCTCGACGCCTGCGTCGGCGGGCAGGTAGACCTTTCCTCCGGCGATGGTGATTTCCTGGAAGCCCGCGTCCAGGAACGGCTGACCGTCGTACTCGGCGCCCATGATGTAGACGCCCTCCTCGTCAAACGGGGGCGTGAAGTCGTCCGGATCGCAGTGGATGCGCTCGTTTCCGCTCATCCCCGCCTCGGGAAGGTTGTATTCATACGGCGAAATCTGCGCGGCGTAGAGATAATAGGTGTAGAAATTCCGATAGTAGATCGTGCGCCCTTCGAGCGCCTCGTTCTGTTCGACAAAGGCGATGGCTTCCGCCAGCGGATCTTCGAACATCTGTTCGTGTTCATGGCCCAGGAAGTACCACTGGAAGAACAGCGCGCCGCAGACCGCGTAGGCCGCGGCGACCGCGCACGCGGCGACCTGCCGCAGCCGCCCGCGCAGCCAGTCGAGGGCGGTGAATGCGCCGAGGACCGCGCACGTGGCGGCGGCGAAGAAAATGCCGTTCATCTGGTTGACGTTTGGCGCGGGCCAGCCCTTCTGGAACAGCGCGCCGACGCAGAGCATCGCGATGCCCCACAGCAGCACGAACGCGGCGGCGTCCGGCGTCCGGCTGCGGAAGGAGCGGACGAAGCGGACCAGCAGCGCCACGGCGCCGATGGCGATCAGCGGAACGGAAATGGGATACATTGTCCAGAACTGGAAGGGCGCGCTGTGCGGGTAGACGTCATGCGTCAGCGTGCTGCGCACCGCGCCGATCAGCCCGCCCAGCAGGTTGCCGAAGCCGAGCTCGTCGGTGCGGTAATTCGGCAGCTTTGTCAGCGTGAACGTGCCAAACAGCGTGACTTCGGGCAGGTCGAACAGGTTGATGACCTGCACGGCGACCAGCGGCCACCCGATCAGCGCCAGCGGAACCGCTGCGGCGAGCGCGTTTTTCCACTTCAGCCGCTTCACGCGCGCCAGATAGCCCAGCGAAAACAGCAAAAACAGCACCATCGGAATGTAGCTGACCGCGTAGGTGTACAGCGTCAGCCCTCCGGCGACGCCGGCGAGCGCGTAGTCCCGCGCGCGGCCGCGCTTCTGCGCCCGAATGACGGCGTACAGAAACGCCGTCGACATGCCCAGCATCAGGTTGCAGTCCAGCCCGAACCGTGAGGCCATCGTGAAATAGGGGCAGACCAGATAGAACAGCCCGAACGCAAACCACGCCTTCGGGTGCTTCTTTCCCATGATTTCATGCACGGCGAGCGCGCCGAAGGCCATCGTCATCAGCCCGAACGCCATCGCCGGCAGGCGCAGGACAAGGGAGGACGCCGATCCCGTCAGCGCGATCAGCCCCGCCGCGAGCCACGCGTACATCGCGCTCTGACCGCCGCCGTAGTTGGTGAGATAGACCGGAAACGGCTTCAGATACCGGTCGACGCCGTAGTTCGCCAGGCACCACGCGTCGTACGCCATGCCGACCGCGTCGAGATTCAATCCCGCCGGAATCTCGCCCAGCGCGAACAGGTGAATCGGTATGAACAGGATGAGCAGTACGACGGCGAGAAACCGGTCGTCGAGGAGCACTTTCTTCACGCAAATCTCCCTCTTTCGCACGTTGTTTCAAAAATCTGCGCACCGAACCGCCTCGGGCGGCGCGCTCGGGGCTCGGGCGGCGCGTCCCTCATTCGAGGTCGATGTTCTCCCTGCCGAACAGGTCGTAGGACTGCTCGATGACGCGCCTGGCGGCGGTGGAGGCGGTTCCGGGTTTGGGCGCGGCGGGCGCGTCCTCGTCGACGATGCGCACCGTCATTTCCCGCCCGAACGCTTCCGACAGCGCGGCGGCGATCTCCTCGGGCTTGCGCTCGGCGAGATTCTTGTACATCTGGTTCTTTTTGGAAAAGCTGACCGTCACCGCGCCGTCCTCGCAGCCGGCGAACTGCATCGCCTCGTAGACGCGCCTGCGGTTGGAGCGCTCGAGGAGATGGGCGACAGCGTCGAGGTATTCCTGCGGCGGCTCGAGCCTGGGCGCGCCGGGCTTGGGCGCGGACTTTGCGGGCGCGGGCTTGGGCGCGGAAGCGGACTTCGCGGCGGACGGCGCGGCGGATGCGCTGCGGCGCGGCAGGCTGCCGGAGGCCAGCAGCTGTTCCACGCGCGCGATGCGCTCGGCGAGGGAGGCGTCCTCCTCGGCGCGCTCGGGGTGGCAGGCGCGCACCACCGCCAGTTCCAGCGCCACGCGCGGCTGCGACGCCCACTTCATGTCCGGTTCGGCGCGCATGAACAGGTCCATCAGCCGCGCGGCGCGCTCGGCGCCCATGCGCTGGGACTGTTCGGCGAAGCGCGCGCCGTCCTCGGGCGTGATCTCCAGCAGCTGGGCGACGTCGCCCACGGTCGCCGCCAGCAGCAGGCCGCGCATGTGGTCGGTGGCGTCGCGGGCGAACACCTGCGGGTCGGCGCCGCGCGCCAGCGCGTCGTCCAGCAGGCGCAGCGCCGCGCCGGCGTCGAAGGCGATGAGCGCGTCGGCGAAGTCGAACATGAACGACATTCCCGCCGTGCCGAGCACGTCGCGCGCCAGCTGCAGCGTCACCGTGCCGTCGGTGTAGGACAGGCAGCTGTCGAGCAGGCTCAGCGCGTCGCGCATGGCGCCCTCGGCGGCACGGGCGATCTCGTGCAACGCGTCCTCGTCGGCGGCGCGCCCGATGCCCGCCAGCACCACCTTCAGGCGCGCCACGATCACGTCCACGGAAATGCGGTGGAAGTCGAAGCGCTGGCAGCGCGAGAGGATCGTCGCCGGCAGGCGGTGCGGCTCGGTGGTGGCGAGTATGAACACGGCGTGCGCCGGCGGTTCCTCCAGCGTCTTGAGCAGCGCGTTGAACGCGCCGGTGGAGAGCATGTGCACCTCGTCGACGATGTACACCTTGTACTTCGTCACCGCCGGCGGAAACTTGACCTTCTCCCGCAGGTCGCGGATCTCGTCCACGCCGTTGTTGGAGGCGGCGTCGATCTCCACCACGTCCATGCAGGTCTCGCTCTTGAGCATGCGGCAGATCTCGCACTCGCCGCAGGGATCGCCGTCGACCGGGTGCAGGCAGTTGATCGCCCGCGCCAGCACCTTCGACGCCGTGGTCTTGCCGGTGCCGCGCGTGCCGCAGAACAGATAGGCGTGCGCGATGCGCCCGCTGACCACCTGCCGCCTGAGCGTGCGCACCACGGCGTCCTGCCCGCAGATCTCCGAAAACGTCCCCGGACGCCACGCCCGGTACAATACCTGATAGCTCATGCGCCAACCTCCCCAAGGTCTCCGGGCGCGGGCGCGCCGCGCCTCTCCCTATCTTATTATTGTATACCATTCCGGTCAAAAACGAAAGAAGTTTTTACACCCAGCTAAAAACTTTTCCAATCTTCCATGGTATAATCTAGACTATACAGGCGTAAAAGGGAAAACGGGCGCTCGCATCGCGGTTCGGCTCCGCGGCTGTCCGCGCGCGCCGGCGCGCCCGAAACGAGCCATGCAGCAAAAATATATAGCGAAAAGAGGATGGCTGATGAAGCGGATCGTATTGACCGGCGGGGGCACGGCGGGACATGTCACGCCCAACATGGCGCTCATCCCGCGGCTGCTCGCCGACGGTTGGGATGTACACTACGTTGGCGCCGCAAACAGCGTCGAGCAGCAGCTCATCGCGCGATATCCCAACGTGACATTCCACGCCATCGCCGTGGGCAAACTGCGCAGGTATTTCGACCTCAAAAATTTCTCCGACCCCTTCCGCGTGATCAAGGGCGCCTTTCAGGCCCAGGCGCTGATCCGCAAGCTCAAGCCCAACGTGGTCTTCTCCAAGGGCGGATTCGTGTCCGTCCCCGTGGTGTACGGCGCCAAGCTCAACGGCGTGCCGATCGTCATCCACGAGTCCGACATGACGCCCGGCCTCGCCAACCGCCTCAGCGCGCCGCTGGCAAAGGTCGAGTGCTGCACCTTCCCCGAAGCCGTGCCCCAGGCCCACGGCAAGGGCGTCTATACCGGCACGCCCATCCGCCCCGAAATCTTTAACGGCGACCGTCAGCGCGGCCTGAATACCTTCGGGTTCGACGACGAAAAGCCCGTGCTGATGGTCGTCGGCGGCTCCAGCGGCGCCCGCGCCATCAACGCCGCCGTCGTCGAGGCGCTGCCGCAGCTGACCCAGAACTTCCAGGTGCTCCACCTGCGCGGACGCGGCAACCTCGGCGCCGACCTTGAGGGCACCCCCGGCTACGTCCAGTGCGAATACCTCAACGAGGAAATGGCCGACGCCTATGCCTGCGCCGACCTCATGATCTCCCGCGCTGGCTCCAACGCCCTGTGCGAAATCCTTGCCCTCAAAAAACCTGCCCTGCTCATCCCTTACCCCAAGGAGGCTTCCCGCGGCGACCAGATCCTCAACGCGGAATCGTTCCGCAAGCGCGGCTTCAGCCACGTCATGATGCAGGAAGACCTCACCCCTCAGGCCCTCGCCGACGCCGCCATCGCCCTCTACCACGACCGCGGCGCCCTCTACGACGCCATGGCCGCCGACGCCGCCGAAACCAACGGCGTCGACAAGGTGCTCGAACAAATCTACAAGTACGCCAAGTAACCGCACCAAGGGGGACGCGCAGGGGGCGCCGCCCCCTGCACCCCCGCCAAAGGGTCTGAGACCCTTTGGAATCCCACTGCGCGCGATGCGCATGCGCATCGCGGGGGAAATTCAAGATATTTCGTTTCGACCCGGGGCAAATCCCGCCGGACGACGGCGGGATTTGCTGTTTTTGGTTGCGAGATTGGGAGCTGGCAGCTGTCGTGGGCGACGGAGGGTCGCCCACGACGTCGGGCTGGGCGAGGGTGACGGCGGGCTGTCTGCCACACGAAGCTGGGGCGGGGCGACGGAGGGTCACCCACGACGCCGGGCTGGGGTGGGGCGACGGGGGGCTGTCTGCGACACAAGGTCTGGATTCGGCGACGGAGAGTTGTCTGCGACACGAAGCTTGGGTTCGGCGACGGAGGGTTGCCTGCGGCGCAAGGCTGGGGTGGCGGCGTATCCTGGAAGATGAACCTTTCTCCGCATGCCGAAACCTTTTCGCGCGGCACATGTCCTTTACCCAGCACGACCTTTTCACACGATGATTCCACAAAAAAACAGCCAATCCCGCCGCCGTTCGGCGGGATTGGCCCCAAATAGAAACGTAAATATTCCCCCCTCGCAGCGCATGCAATGCGCTGCATAAGCGGGATTCTCAAGGGTCTCAGACCCTTGAGCAGGGGTGCAGGGGACAGCGTCCCCTGCCGTTCCTCATCCGTTCCCCCTGCCGTTCTCCCGCCGTTCTCCATTGCCGCACCAGCAAATCCCGCCGCCTCCCGGCGGGATTTGCCCCGGGTAGAAACGAAAGCCCACCATCTCCCTCCGCGGCGCATAAAATGCGCCGCCACAGTGGGATTCCAAAGGGTCTCAGACCCTTTGGCGGGGGTTCTCAGGGGGCAGAGCCCCCTGAGCGCGGATTACGTGAAAACCCGACTGGCGGCGGACGACTTCGGCGCTGGAGAAGAGGGTGCGTAGGTACTTGAGGGCGGAGGGCGCGCCCTGCTGCTTGCGGATGACGGCGTAGAGGGCGCCGCCGGGGTTGAGGCGAGCGCGGGCATCGGCGAAGAGGCGGTAGACGGCGGCCTTTCCGGCGCGGATGGGGGGATTGGTGACGATGAGGTCGAAGGAACCGGGGACGTTTTCAAAGCCGTCGCCGGTGAGGACTTCGGCGGAAACGCCGTTGCGGCGCAGGTTTTCGCGGGCGAGGCTGGCGGCGCGGCAGTTGACGTCGGTCATGACGATCTGCGCGCCGGGCCAGCGCTTGCCGAGCAGCACGCCGACGGCGCCCCAGCCGCAGCCGAGGTCGAGCACCCTGCCGGCGGGCTCGGGCAGGGCCTCGAGGAGGGCGGCGGTGCCGGTATCGAGTCCGTCGCGGGAGAACACGCCGGCGTCGGTGACGAACTCCGCCGTCACGCCCAGCGCGGCGCAGCGCACGACGCGGCGGTCGTGGGCGGAAGCGGGCTCGGCGGTGTAATAGTGGTCGCTGGAGGTCATGATTTCACTTCCCGATGTTGAATTTGGCGGCAGCGCGGTCCTCCGCGGCATGGAACCGCGCGGAGAACCGATCCCAGTGGCGGTCCCAGAAGCGGAAAAAGGGCGCTTCGACGAAGCGGATGCGCAACAGGTCGATGGCGGCGCAGGCGGCGAACACGATCAGCACGCTGCCAATCGCCAGCAGCGGCATGGCCGGCAGCGGATAGATCGCGCGCGTGTCGAACAGGTCCTGCCACAGCAGCTTGCGCATGGCGTTGCTGTGGGCGTGGATGCAGAGCACGCCGAAGGTCGACGCGCCGAGGGCGTTGATCACGCGGCTGTGCGGCAGGCGCAGGTGCTTAAACGCCATGAACGCGCACACGCCGAAGGCATAGGCGAGCAGCGTGTTGGAATCGGTGACGAAGCGGTAGGCGATGAACGCCCCCATGCGCGCGCCGAGCCGCAGCAGCGCCAGCATCGACAGGATCATCAGCGCCGCGACCGCGGCAGCGGCGATCGCCCACGGACGGGCGCGCGACCAGCCGCGCTTGGGATACAGGCGCAGGTACGCCGCCGTCAGGTAGACCGTCGCGAACCACGAGACGTAGTTCATCGCCACCGACAGGCGCGGCGCCGTGCCGAACACCACGTAGATGAACGTCAGCAGCATCAACAGCCGCAGGTGCTGGCGCTCGCTCATCGCGCGGATGAGCAGGTTCAGGAAGGGAATGCTCAGGTAAAACAGCAGGTACGTGCCGACGAAGTTGTTGCCGATCTCGGTAAACGGCAGCAGCGTCCGCGCCACGCCGCCCAGCGTGACCGGCTCATAGCCCGTCAGCCAGAACACCGCCTGAATGATCACCTGATAGAACATGAACTCGCCCAGCAGCTTGGCAAACTTCCGCGCCGTGATGCGCGACGTGCACATGTAATAGCCGGTGATCATCACAAAACAGTTGATGCCCGCCTTGCCCCAGCCACCCATCACCACCGTGAACGCCGCGCGCCACGTGTACGGGTCCGCCAGCACGCCGGTATGGACATGGGAATTGACGACATAGTGGTGTGCGATGATGAGCAGCATCGTCGCAATGCGCAGCAGCTCGAGGTTGGAATCCCTCGGCGCGCGCCGAATCTCCGCCTTCTCCATTTTCCCGCCCTCGTCTAGAGTCCCACTTGCGCCTTCAGCCCCGCGATCTCGTCCGCCTTCAGCGCCCGATATTGCCCCGCTTCCAGCGCCGGGTCCAGCCGCACGCAGCCGATGCGCTCCCGCGACAGCGACCGCAGCGGGTGCCCGACCGCCGCAAACATCCGCTTGACCTGATGAAACTTCCCCTCCGTCAGCGTCACCCGCGCCGTCGAGCCCTCGCGCCCCGACGCCAGTATCTCCAGCCGCGCCGGCTTCGCCGTGAAGTCGCTCAGCGCCAGGCCCTGCGCAAACGCCCGCACGTCGCCCTCGTCCAGCGTCCCCTCGCACGCCGCTATGTACGCCTTCTCCGCCTTGCGCTTCGGCGAAATCAGCCGGTGCGCCAGCTCCCCGTCCGTGGTCATCAGCACCAGCCCCGTCACGTCCCGGTCCAGCCGCCCGACCGGCCCCATGCCCTTGCGCCGCATCGCCTTCGGCAGCAGATCCATCACCGTCGGAAGCCGACTGTCCTCCGTCGCCGTCACCACCCCCGCCGGCTTGTTCACCATCACGTACAGCTGCTCTTCCGCGCGCACCGGCGCGCCGTCCAGCCGCAATTCCTCCGCTTCTACCCGCAGCCCCGCGTCGCGCACAACCTCCCCGCCCCGCGTCACGCGCCCCGCCGCTACGCACCTGCGCGCCTCGCTCCGGCTCATCCCACTCATCCCCAGCCACTTATCCACGCGCTGCAACAACGAAAGCAACCTCCTTTTTTGGGGGAACGGCAGGGGGCGCTGCCCCCTGCACCCCCGCCAAAGGG
>CALVPU010000168.1 GCA_944353735.1 uncultured Eubacteriales bacterium
GTTTGCGCGATGTGTCAACGGATATATTATGAATCCGCCGCCGTATAATAAAAAGGAGGGAGGACGCTCCTCCGCTCCGTTCAATCGTTGTAGCGAATCCAGCCGCGCAGATAGTCGCGGACAGCGCGGCTGTGGGTCTCCATGGGAAAGTGACCCGCCGACTTGAGCACGTGAATTTCCGCGTCGGGCAGCAGCCGGCGTGCCTCGGTGACAGCGCGCCCGTCCATGAGCTGGTCGCGCCCACCCCACAGCGCCATCGTCGGACAGAATCCCATGCCCTCGTCCGGCGGCGTCTGCGCGCGCCGCAGCATGCGCAGGAAGTTCTCCCGCGCGCCGGGGCGCATGAGCGGGCGGCGCATGCGGTCGAGCGCGTAATCCGCCAGCGGATAGCCGGCGTAGCGCTCGATCAGGGTGCGGAAGCGCGCTTCGGACTGTACCGTGGCGTCGTACCAGCGCGTCACCGCCTCGCGGCTGCGCTTGGGCAGGCGCAGGGCGAATGTCGGACTGAGGTGGACCTGCGACTTGGCGGAATCCGGATACTGCGCCGCCATGCGCAGGATCGTGGCGCAGGCGCTGCCGTGGGCGACGAGGTGCCACAGCGACATCGGCGCGCCGCTCGCGCGGTCGACGTAGTCGAGAATGCCCCAGAGGATGCTCGCGCGCAGGTCGTGGTCCTGCGGCGCCGCCTCGAAGCAGTCGCTCGCGCCGAAACCGGGCAGGTCGACCATCACCGTCAGGCAGCCGAGCTGCGCCAGTTCCGGCAGCAGCTTGCGCCAGTGAAACGTGGTTACCAGCGGCGAGCCAAGCAGCAGCACGCGGTTCTTCAGGGGCGTTTCCGGGCGGGCAACGGAAAAGTGGACGCGCAGCCCCATAAAGGTCAGAAATTGGCTCTCCTCCGCCAAGCGCTTCCACCCCTGTTTCGACACAAACTTCAGCTCATTTTAGCACACATGGCGCGATTTGGCAACGAAAGAATGCGTTTTTGGCGGGAAAAATATCGGTTGGAAGCGGAAAAAGGGGAAAATCATCGTTAACGGGCTTGCCTGAACGCTTCCAATCATGTATAATATAGGTTGCGCCGGAGTGTGACGCTGCGGCGCATGGAGGTTGAGAACGATGCCGTTGTATGAATATCGCTGCACGGTGTGCGGACACCGCTTCGAGGCGCTGCGCTCGATCGCTCAGCGCGACGAGGTCGTCTGCGAAAAGTGCGGGCAAAAGGTGGAGCGCGTCTACCAGGGAAAGTGCGCGTTCGGCGCGCCGAAGGGCGGCTGCAGCGGAAACTGCGCCGGCTGCTCGGGCTGCGGGCATTGATGGAAAAGAACATCGGGAAAACCATTCGGACCGGCGAAGCGCAGGAGTGACGAGATGAAGGAAAGATTTCGAATTATCGGCGGCGCCCGACTGGAAGGCGAGGTGTCGGTCAGCGGCGGCAAGAACGCGGCGGTGGCGATCATTCCGGCGGCGCTCCTTGCCGATTCGCCGTCGACCATCGAAAATATCCCGGACATCGACGACGTGCACGTCATGATCGAGATGCTCCGCTGGCTCGGCGCGCGCGTCGAATTCCGGGACAACACGCTGTGGGTCGACCCGCGCACCATCGACCGCTACAATCCGCCTTACGAGCTGGCGGGGCGCATGCGCGCGTCGTACTACTTCGCGCCCGTGCTGTTGGGCGTGTTCCGCCGCGCGGAAGTGCCGCTGCCCGGCGGCTGCGATATCGGCGCCCGTCCCATCGACCAGACGGTCAAGGGGATGAGCGCGCTGGGCGCGCGCGTGGAAACGCTCGGCGGCGTGCTGGTCGTCGAGGCGGACGAACTCATCGGCGGGGACATCTATCTGGACATGCCCAGCGTGGGCGCGACCGTCAACAGCATGCTGACCGCCGTGTCCGCCAGCGGCACTACCTGCATCCACAACGCCGCCAAGGAGCCGCACATCGTCGATCTGGCGAACTTCCTCTCCAGCATGGGCGCCGTGGTCAAGGGCGCGGGCACGGACGTAATCCGCATCCGCGGCGGGCGGCACCTGCACGGCGCGAACTACACCGTCGTGCCCGACCAGATCGAGACCGGCACGCTGATGATCGCCGCGGCGGCGACCGCCGGCGACGTGCTGATCACCGGCGCGATTCCCACACACATGGAAGCGCTTTCGGCGAAGCTGCTGGAGATGGGCGTAAGCGTCACCAGCGAGGACGACCAGATCCGCGTGCGCTCCAACGGCAGTTTCCGCTCGGTCAACGTCAAGACGCAGGGCTATCCCGGCTTCCCGACGGACTTGCAGCAGCCGCTGTCGACTCTGCTCACCGTCGCGCGCGGCACCAGCATCGTCACCGAGACGATGTTTGAATCGCGCTTCCGATTCCTTGATGAACTGCGCCGCATGGGCGCGGACGTGCGCGTGATCGAGTCCACCGCCATCATCAACGGCGTGGAGAAGCTCGTCGGCGCGCGCGTGACGGCGACCGACCTGCGCGCGGGCGCGGCGATGATGATCGCCGGACTGATGGCGGAAGGCGTCACCGAAATCGGCGGCGTGGGCTACATCCTGCGCGGCTACGAGCGCTTCGACGAAAAGCTGCGCAGCCTCGGCGCAAGGGTGGAGACCATGCACCTGACGGAAGTCGCCTTTTGAGCGCCACAGGTGCGCTTTTGACCGAGAATATAACAAATAATTGTGGATTCGGGCGCCTTTTTCGGGCGAATGCCGGTTGTATTCTGTCCGGAGGCGTGGTATAATATTGCATGTGTATTGGGCCCACGCCGTGTGGATGCGCCTGCGGGGCAGGCCGGCATCGCTTCCGGAAACAGCGGCGCGGCTTGTGTTGCCCGCGAACAGCCGCCGTCTTTACCGGCGGTGTGTTTTTACGCAGACAGGATTTGGAGGGGTTTGCTTGCCGAGACCGTCGATGTCGGTGAAGGAAGCGGCGAAAATTGCACAGCAGGTGGCGGATGAACTCCGCGTGGAGCTGGTCGATGTCGAACTGGTCAAGGAACCGACCGGTCATTTTCTGCGCTTTTACATCGACCGTCCGGAGGGCATCGCCCTCGACGAGTTGGAGCAGTTCCACCGCAGGATTCAGCCGCTGGTGGAACGCGTGGCGTTTGACTTTATGGAGGTCTCGTCGCCGGGCGCGGACCGCCCGCTGAAAACCGAGCGCGATTTCGAGCGCTGCCGCGGCCTGGCGGTGGAGCTCAAGACCTACCGCCCGGTGCACGGCGCCAAGCAGTTTACGGGCGATCTGGTCGGCTTGGTGGACGGGGAGATCGTGATCGAGACTGCGCCGGGACAGACGCTCGCCTTTCCGCGCAAGGACGTGGCGGTCGTCCGCCCGCTGATCGACTTTGACGAATCCGACCTCGAGGACGACGTGCCTGCGGACTGATCCGCGCGGGCAACGGGATGAAAGGGAGGAGATTGACATGGCAAACAGCAGCATCAACTCCGCGGAGTTTTTCAGCTCGCTGGACGAACTGAGCAAGGAGCGGCGCATCAACAAGGACGTGCTCTGCTCGGCGATCGAGTCGGCGCTGATCTCCGCTTATAAGAGAAACTTTGGCAAGACCGCGAATGTGCGCGCGACGATCGACCCGTCCAAGGGCGTGGTCGAGGTGTTCTCGCGCAAGACCGTCGTCGAAGAGGTCAGCGATCCCCAGTGCGAGATGACGCTCGCCGAGGCGCGCACGATCCGCCCGCAGTACGAGCTGGGCGATCTGGTCGAGGTCGAGGTCACGCCGGAGAACTTCGGTCGCATCGCGGCGCAGACCGCCAAGCAGGTCGTCGTGCAGCACCTGCGCGAGGCGGAGCGCGGCGTCGTCTACGACGAGTACAGCCAGAAGGAAAACGAAATTCTCACCGCGATCGTCCACCGCATCGAGGGCAGCACGGTGTTCGTCGAGCTGGGGCAGACCGAGGGCATCCTCGAACCCAATCAGCAGATGCCCACCGAGGAGCTCAAGATCGACGACCGCATCAAGGTCTACGTCCTCAAGGTCGAGCGTTCCGGGCGCGGCCCGCAGATCTTCGTCTCGCGCACGCATCCGGGCCTGGTCAAGCGCCTGTTCGAGCTGGAGGTGCCGGAGATCGTCACCGGCGTCGTGCAGATCAAGGCGATCGCCCGCGAGGCGGGCTTCCGCACCAAGATGGCGGTATTGTCTACCGACCCGCTCATCGACGCCGTCGGCTCCTGCGTCGGTCCGCGCGGCATGCGCGTGGAAAACGTCGTCAACGAGCTCAAGACGGAGAAGATCGACATCGTCAAGTGGTCGAACGAACCCGCGGAGTACATCGCCAACGCGCTCAATCCTGCGCGCGTCATCAGCGTGTTCGTCTCGGACACCGAAAAGACCGCGCGCGTTATCGTGCCGGACAACCAGCTGTCGCTCGCCATTGGCAAGGAAGGGCAAAACGCCCGCCTCGCTGCCAAGCTGACCGGCTGGAAGATCGACATCAAGAGCCAGAGTCAGGTCGAGGCGGACATGCAGCAAATGGACGCCGAACCCGCGCCCGACGCGAATGAGGAACCATAAGATATGCTGAAAAAGCGCAAAATCCCCATGCGCATGTGCGTGGGGTGCCGTGAGATGAAGCCCAAGGCGGAACTGATGCGCGTGGTCAAGCCGCAGGACGGCGATCCCGCCATCGACCGCACGGGCAAGGCGCCCGGTCGGGGCGCCTACGTCTGCGAGCGCGCGGAATGCTTAAAGCGCGCCCAAAAGACGCGCGCGCTGGAGCGAGCGCTCGACGCCAAGATCGACGACGCGGTCTTTGAACAGCTCGCGGCGCAGATCCGTCCGCAGGAGGACGCGTGAACCGCGCGCGCAACATGCTCGGGCTGTGTGCCCGGGCGGGCAGGCTGGTCTCCGGCGAGAAGGCCTGCATTCAGGCAATTCGATCCGGCGGCGTGCGTGCCGTCGTGCTCGATGCTGCGGCGGCGAAAAACGCGGTGAAATCCGTCACCGACGCCTGCCGCAGCCACTCGGTCCCGCTCGTCATCGCGCCGGAAGGCGCGCTGGGCGATGCCATCGGCAAGCCGGGGCGCATGGTCGCGGCGGTTACCGACCCGGGCATGGCCGAGCAGATATTAAAAGGCGAATTCACGCCGGGTTAGGACCAGTCTACTATCGGGGGTGCATTGAGGGAATGACCAAAGTCAGGGTTCAGGACGCAACCAAGGAGTTGAGCACGAACGCGGGCAAGATGCTGGAGAGCGTCTCCCGCCTGCGCAAGCAGTCGCAGGACGTGCTCAGTTCTCTGCGCAAAATTTCAGACGGCTATGTCCGCGAGGAAAAGGAGCGGCAGGAGCGCGAGGCAAAGGAAGAGCTCAGAAAGCAGTACGAAGCCAGCGCGCAGTTCATGACCGCATATTCCAGCGAGCAGGTGCCGGAAGTCTCCGCGTCCGACATCGCGGCGAAGCCCGCGCCCGAAAAGGCGCCTGTGGAGGCGCCCGCAGCCCCGAAGGAGCCGGAAAAGCCCGTGGAAGCGGAGAAGCCCGCTCAGCCCGAAACGCCCGCGCAGCCCGAAAAATCCGTGCAGGCAGAGCGGCCTGTGCAGCAGCCGCGCCCGGCGGCGCGTCCGACCGCCCAGCCGGGTCAGCAGGGTGCGGCGCAGGGGCTGCGCTACGGTCGTCCGGTCCAGCCGGGTCAGCAGGGCGCGGCGCAGGGACCGCGCTACGGTCGTCCGGCGCAGCCGGGCCAGCAGGGCGCGGCACAGGGACCGCGCTACGGTCGTCCGGTCCAGCCGGGCCAGCAGGGCGCGGCGCAGGGGCCGCGCTATGGTCGTCCGGTCCAGCAGGGCCAGCAGGGCACGGCGCAGGGAGGACCGCGCTACGGTCGCCCGGCGCAGCCGGGTCAGCAGGGCACGGCGCAGGGCGGACCACGCTATGGTCGCCCGGCGCAGCCGGGAACCGGCGTGCGTCCCGGCGGATTCGGCGGCAGCCGTCCCGGTGGGTTTGGTCGCGGTCGCATGGCAGATCTCACGCCGGCGGTTGAGAAGGAGCGCGTCTCCAACTACGACCCGAACAAGAAGCAGTACGTTCGCCAGAACGATCCCGAGCGCAACGCCAACCGCGGCAACCGCCGCCGCGAGACGGGCATGATGAACGGCTACGATGACGACTTCATCCGCGGCAAGAAGAAAAAGAAGGCCGCGGTGAAGAAGACCTTCATCGAGCCGGTCAAGATCGAAAAGGCGGTCATGACGGCGGAGAAGATCACCGTCCGCGACCTGTCCGAGCGCATCGGCAAGCCGGCGGGCGAGATCATCAAGAAGCTGATGATGCTGGGCATCATCGCCACGATCAACAACGAGCTCGACTACGATACCGCCAGCCTGGTGGCGTCCGAGTTCGGCGTGGAGCTCGAGCTCAAGCTCGCCGCCACCGCCGAGGACGCGCTGGAGAAGGAGGACGCCGCCGACGCCGAGGAGGACCTCGCGCCGCGCCCGCCGGTCGTGACGATCATGGGTCACGTCGACCACGGCAAGACCTCGCTGCTCGACTACATCCGCAAGGCGCACGTCACCGCGACGGAAGCCGGCGGCATCACGCAGCACATCGGCGCGTACACCGTCGAACTCAACGGCAAGCAGATCACTTTCCTCGATACGCCCGGTCACGAGGCGTTCACGTCCATGCGCATGCGCGGCGCACAGGCGACGGACATCGCCGTGCTCGTGGTCGCCGCGGACGACGGCGTCATGCCGCAGACGATCGAGGCCATCAGCCACGCCAAGGCGGCGGGCGTGCAGATCATCGTCGCCATCAACAAGATCGACAAGGTCGGCGCGAACATCGAGCGCATCAAGCAGCAGCTGACCGAGTACGAGCTCGTCTGCGAGGAATGGGGCGGCGATACGATCATGGTGCCCGTCTCCGCCGTGACCGGCGAGGGCGTCAACCAGCTGCTGGAGATGATCCTGCTGGTCGCCGAGGTGCAGGACTATCGCGCCAACCCGAACCGCAAGGCCCGCGGCATCATCATCGAGGCGCGGCTGGACAAGGGCCGCGGCCCGGTGGCGACGGTGCTGGTCAAGAACGGCACGCTGCGCGTCAGCGACACGATCGTCGCCGGCACCGCGTATGGTCGCGTGCGCGCCATGGTCAACGACCGCGGCGAGCGCGTCAAGGAAGCGGGCCCGTCTCAGCCGGTCGAGGTCATCGGCTTCAACGACGTGCCCGAAGCGGGCGACATCATCAACGCCGTCGACGACGACAAGCTCTCCCGTCAGGTCGCCGAGGAGCGCAAGGATAAGCTCCGCCGCGCCCTGATCAAGGATCAGCAGAAGACCACGCTGGACGACCTGTTCAACCAGATCTCCGCCGGTCAGATCAAGGACCTGAACCTGATCATCAAGGCGGACGTGCAGGGCTCGGTCGAGGCAGTGCGCCAGTCGCTGGAGAAGCTGTCCAACGAAGAAGTGCGCGTGCGCACGATCCATGGCGGCGTCGGCGCGATCACCGAAACGGACGTCATGCTGGCGTCCACCGCCAACGCCATCATCATCGGCTTCAATGTCCGTCCGGACAACAACGCCCGCGAGATGGCGGAGCGCGAGAAGATCGACATCCGCCTCTACCGCGTCATCTATCAGGCGATCGAGGACGTCGAGAACGCCATGAAGGGCATGCTCGCGCCGAAGTTCAAGGAAGTCCTGCTCGGGCACGCGCAGGTGCGCCAGACGTTCAAGGTCTCCGGCGTCGGCACGATCGCCGGCTCCTACGTCACCGACGGCAAGATCGCGCGCAACGCGCAGATCCGCCTGCTGCGCGACAACGTGGTCATCCACGAAGGCAAGATCGACTCGCTCAAGCGCTTCAAGGACGATGCCAAGGAGGTCAACACCGGCTATGAGTGTGGCATCGGCATCGAGAACTACAACGACATCAAGGAGAACGACGTCATCGAGTGCTTCATGATGGAAGAAGTTCAGAACTGAGGCGAAAACGGCTGCAACGGGCGTTCACCGAACGCCCGTTGTCCATATCTGGCGCCGCCGGATGGCGGCGCAATCCGGCATCTGCAAGGGAAAATGGGAGGAAATTATGCCCGCTTTTGATCGAATTGACCGAATTTCGCAGGAAGCGCACAAGGCGATCGACGCCATCATCCGCGACGACCTGCGCGACCCGCGCATTGGCGGCACGTGGTCCATCGTGCGCTGCGAGGTCACGCGCGACCTGCGGTACTGCAAGGTGCGCGTGTCGATCCTCGAACCCGAGCGCCGCAAGGACATGATGGCGGCGCTGCAGCGCGCCGCCGGCTTCGTGCGGCGCGAACTGGGCCGGCGCGTCGACCTGCGCTATGTGCCCGAGGTGCTGTTTGAACTGGACACGAACATCGAGTACGCCGCGCGGATCAATCAGATCCTGAAGGAGACCGATACGAATGACGCGACGAGTGACGATTGAAGAACTGGCGGCGTGGCTGCGCGCGCGCGACGGCTTTGCGCTGATCGGGCACGTTTCGCCGGACGGCGACGCGGCGGGATCGTGCGTTGCCATGGCGATGGCGCTGCAGGCGCTGGGAAAGCGCGCGTTCGTCTGCCTGCCCGGCGGCATGCCCGCGATGTACGCGCGCTATCCGGGCGCGGAAGCGGTTGTCAGACCCGGCGCACCGGCGCCGTTTGCGCCGCGGACGGCGTTTGCGCTGGACGTGTCCGATGAGGGCAGGCTGGGCGACGCGCGGGCGCTGTTCGACGGCTGCGCGGAGCGCGCCGTGCTCGATCATCACGCCACGAATCCCGGTTTCGGCGACGTCTGCCTGGTGGACGGCGCGCGCGTCGCGACGGGCGAGCTGGCGCTCGAGCTGATTGAGGCGCTGGGCGTGCCGCTGGACCGCGCAATGGCGACGTGGCTGTACATCGCCGTCTCCACCGATAGCGGCAACTTCAGCTTTTCGTCGACCACGCCGGGGACGATGCGCGCGGCGGCGAAGCTGCTCGAGGCGGGCGTGGACGTCGCGGGGCTGACGCGCGCGCTGTACCGCACGCGGACGCTCGGCAAGACGCGCCTGCTCGGACGGGTGTTGTCTGGACTGGAGATCAGCGAGGACGGTCGCATGGCGTGGGCGCGGATGACGGACGAGATGTTCGCGGAAACCGGCGCGCTGCGCGAGGACAGCGACGGTATCGTCAACGACCTGCTGGAGATCGAGGGCGTGGAGTTCGCGGCGCTGGCGGAGACGCGCGGCGCGGCGACGAAGTTCTCGCTGCGCTCAAAGGATTGGCTGGACGTGGCGGCGCAGGTTGCCCAGCCGCTCGGCGGCGGCGGACACGCCCGCGCGGCGGGCTGCACGATCGAGGCGCCGCTCGAGGAGGCGCTGGCGCGCGTGCTCGCGCGCGCGAAGCAGGCGCTCGGCGAAGGAAAAACCGATTGACGCGGCGGTGCGGGCGCATGGACGCCGGGCATCAACGCCCTGTCCGGCGAGATCGACCAAGCGTGCCTTTCTGCGCAGGCAGATGGACGCAGCGCGCCATGGCGGTGCAAATTGACAGGCGAAATGGAATGAAGCGATGAACGGTTTTCTGATTGCGAACAAGCCTACGGGCATTACCTCCTCGGATATGGTCGTGTACGTGCGCAGGCGGCTGCCGCGCGGCACGGCGATCGGTCACGGCGGCACGCTCGATCCCGAGGCGTCGGGCGTGCTGCCGCTGTGCATCGGCAAGGCGACGCGGTTGTTCGATTACATCATCGACAAGACCAAGACCTATCTGGCGGAGATCCAGCTCGGCGTGGAGACCGACACGCAGGATGCCACAGGAAAGGTTGTCGCTCAAAGCGGCGTGCGTGTCGGCGAAGCGGAATTGCGCGCGGCGGCGGCGTGTTTCGTCGGCGAGATCGAACAGGTACCGCCGATGTACTCCGCGATCAAGCGCGACGGCAAGCGCCTGTACGAGCTGGCGCGCAAGGGAGAGACGGTGGCGGTCGAGCCGCGCCGGTGCCGCGTCGATGCCATCGCGGTCGAGGCGTGCACGGGCAAAGACCGCTATCGGCTGCGCGTGGACTGCGGCAAGGGGGTGTACATCCGCACGCTCTGCCACGACATCGGACGCCGGCTCGGCTGCGGCGCGCACATGGCGT
>CALVPU010000169.1 GCA_944353735.1 uncultured Eubacteriales bacterium
CGGACAACAACGATCCAAATACCCAAACAGGGAAAGGGGAAATTCCAAATGTTGAAACGCAGTCTTTCCATTCTGATGGCGCTGGCGATGCTGCTGGCGGGCACGGCGCTGGCGACGGAGCTGACGCTCTCGGACGCGCCCGGCACGCCGACGCAGGCGGTCGTGCTCTCGCTGGAAGCCGTGTGGCTCGACGAGGTTCGCACGCCGTACGACATTCAGGTGCTGGAGCCCGACGCGCTGACGATGGACACGGTGACGGACATCTACACGTTTGTCGCCGAACAGGGCAACCGTCCGGCGCGCTATTTCCCGGAGGACGTGCAGCAGGCGATTGCCGACATGTACGATGTGGACATCGACGCGCTGTACATGACCGAGTTCATGCGCCTGCACGCCGCGCAGGCGCAGCCGGCGGCGGACGTGGAGATGACGATGCTGCTGGACGTCGACTATCAGCCCGGGCAGCTGACCGCGGTGGTGCTGGGCGACGTGAGCGATCCGGCGAACATCGTGTGGCACGTCGTGCCGGCGAGCGCGACGGCGCTGGGCGAGGTCACGAGCGTGATCCCGCAGGCGGTGATCGAGCAGATGCAGGGCGAGGACATCCTCTTCAGCCTGCTGACCGTGCGCCAGGGACAGCGCGGCGGCGTGGTTTCCGCGCCGGCGCAGGAGAGCGAACACGTCCAGCTGCCGAGCAAGACGGCGTATGACATGGTGCGCGTCGGCGCGCTCACCGATGCCAACGGCAACCCGATGGCGGAGGACTTCCGCATCGTCGTCACTGAGGAATCGGTGATCGTCACGGCGGAGCTGGCGAAGATCCGCGAGCACGTCAACGGCCTCGAGGAAGGCGCGATCGCCAGCGAGCTGGAGCGCATCCGCGCGCACGTCGAAGAACAGGGCCTGCCGATCATCACCTTCTTCCCCGAAGCGGCGCGCAACGAGGTGCAGCTGCTGCTGGGCGCGGAGGTCGACCTCGAGACGCTGGTGGCCTACGAATACGTGCCGCTGATCACCGAGAACTATCAGGAGACCTACGGCGACGCCATCGCGCCGTTCACGTTTGCGACGCCCTATCAGCCGGGCCAGACGGTCGTGAGCCTGCTGGGCCTGCCGCGCGCGGATGCCGCGGAGACCGACCCGACGCTGATGGACTGGGCGGTCCAGCGCGCTGAGGTCAACGAGCAGGGCGAGGTGGAGATCGTGTTCGACCAGCTGGCGCTGATCGGCATGGGCGAACAGACGGCGCTGATGCTCGTGCTGAGCGAGCCGATGCCGGAAACCGCGGCGCAGTGAGCGCACAGGAGCGAAAAGAAAGGCTGTTTGAATGAAATACGATGAAACCGGGCGCGGGCAAAACGGCGCGCCGGACCCGGCAAATTCGCGGGAAGCGCAGGCGCTGGCGGAACTGCTGCGCAGGATGAACGCGCAGGACGGTCAGCAGCCGTCCGCGCAGCGCGCGGCGCCTGCGGAAAAGACGATCGACCTTGTGGAGCTGTTCTACTACGTCCTGACGAAGATCCACTTCATCGTGCTGGGCGCGCTGATCTGCGCGGTGCTGGCGGGCATGTACGCCTCGGCGAACACGGTGCCGATCTATTCGGCGACGTCGAAGCTGTACATCATCGGTCAGACGGGCACGAGCATCATTGCTGACCTGCAGATCGGCTCGTATCTGACGATGGACTATCAGGAGGTCTTCCGCACGTGGGAGGTCCACCAGATGGTCAACGAGGCGCTGGGCACGGATTACAGCTATTCGATGCTGCAGGGCATGGTGTCGGTGGAGAACCCGGAGGACACGGCGGTGCTCTACATCACCGTGCGCAATCCCGACGCGCAGATGGCGGCGGACATGGCCAACGCCTATGCCGACGCCGCCAAGCGCTTCATCACCGAGACCATGGGCACGGACGAGCCGAGCACGTTCTCCATCGCGCTGGTTCCCAGCGTGGCGAGCAGCATCAGCGTGACCCGCTATGTCATCATGGGCGTGCTGCTGGGCACGGTGCTGGTGCTGGGCGTGCTGGTGGTGCTGTTCCTGACGGACAACCGGCCCAAGTCGCCGGACGACCTCATGGAATGCGCCGGCATCCCGACGCTGGCGGTGCTGCCCAAGAATCCCAACCTCTCGGGCGATCAGGCGCATAGAAAGAAGGTGAAGCGCGCATGAACCGGCTGGAGATTTCGCGGTTTCCCGCGCTGGACTACGCGGCGAACGAGGCGCTCAACACGCTGTGCACGAACCTCTCCTACTGCGGCGACGACGTGCGCGCGATCCTCTTCACCAGCCGCTACGAGCAGGAGGGCAAGTCGAGCATCGTCATGAACGTGATGCGCACGCTGGCGAGCCTCGGCAGGCGCACCGTTCTGGTGGACGCGGACCTGCGGCGCTCGTCGCTGGCGCGGCGCTATCGCCTTCAGTATTCGCAGCGCCAGAACTATGGCCTGGCGCAGTATCTGGCGGGCATGTGTCCGCTGGAGGAGGTCGTGTACGAGACCAACCTCCCCAACGCCTACCTGCTCCCTGCGGGGCGCGAGGTGTTCAGCTCGCTGCAGCTGCTGGCCTCGCCGCGCTACGGCAAGATGATGCGCGTGCTGCGGGAGAACTTCGACGTGGTTCTGGTGGACACGCCGCCGGCGGGCGCGATCGTCGACGCCATCGAGATCGCCAAGTACTGCGACGGCGCGG
>CALVPU010000170.1 GCA_944353735.1 uncultured Eubacteriales bacterium
CATCGTGCGGTTCTTTTCCATGTCCTCAGGCGTGAAATCGCGATCCATTTTCGTCCCTCCCCGCGGGCGGCGCGCCGTTCGCGCGCTGCGCCCGAGAATATATGGCATTTGCGTGGATTTATTGTAGCACCCTTTTCCGCCCTCCGTCAAGCATAACGCGCAAATGGCGGGTTTTTGCTTGCAAATCGGCGCCGGATGCGGTATCATGTTGCGTGGCGCGTGATGAAAATGACCGACAGGCTTTACTATGACGACGCCTACCTGACGCAGTTCGACGCGCGCGTCGAGGCGTGCGAGGCGAGCGGCAGTGCGTGGCGCGTGCGGCTTGACCGCAGCGCGTTTTATCCCACGTCCGGCGGGCAGCCGTTTGACACCGGCACGCTGGGCGGTGCGCGGGTCGTGGACGTTGTCGTTGAGGACGGCGAGGTTTGGCATACGACGGACGCGCCGCTGGCGGTGGGCGCGGTTGTGCGCGGGGCGGTCGACTGGGCGCGCCGCTTTGACCACATGCAGCAGCACGCGGGCGACCACATGATCGCCGGCGCGATTCACCGCCTGTTCGGCGGCGTGACCATCGGGCTGCACGTCGGCGACGAAGTGAGCACCATCGACGTGTCAATGCCCGGCGGTGCGACCCATCTGCCCGCCGGCGACGTTCGCCGCATCGAACTGGACGTCAACGAGCACATCCAGCGCGATGTGCCGATTCGCTGCTGGTTCCCCGCGCCGGACGAGCTGCGGGCACTGCCGCTGCGCAAGCCGCCGACGGTCGCCGAACACGTGCGCGTGGTGGCGATCGGCGACGACGAGATGGTCGCCTGCGGCGGCACGCACCCTTCGTCGGCTGGACAGCTCGGACTGGTGAAGATCGTCTCCGCGACGCCGGCGCGCGGCAAGCTGCGCGTGGCGTTTCTGGCGGGCGGGCGCGCGCTGGCGGATTACTTCCGCTGTTTCGACGCCGCTCACGAGGCGGCAGAGCGCTTTTCCACGGGCGTCGGGCAGCTGGCGGCGAGCGTAGAGGCGATGCAGGACCGGCTTCGCCGCGTGGAGGCGGAACTGGGCAGGATGCGCCGCGAGTTTCTGCCCGCGCAGGTTGAAAAACTGCTCGCGGGCGCGGAACCGCTGCCGGACGGAGCGCGGCTCGTGGCGGCGCTGGTCGACGCAGATGCGCCGCTGTTGCGGGAACTGGCGTCGAAGCTGATCGAACGCCCGGGAATCGTCGCCCTGCTCGGCGCGCGCGATGGTGGGCGGACGAACTTTGCCTTTGGACGCTCGGCGGATGTGCGTGCGGACATGGGCGCGCTGATGCGCCGTGCCGCCGCGCCGCTGGGCGGCAAGGGCGGCGGGCGGTCGGACTTTGCGCAGGGCAGCGGCGATGCCGCCGTGCTCGAAGCGGCGCGCGAGCTCGTCCGCGGCGGACATGCCTGACCGCAATGCCGCGCTGCGACACGAACGGAGGAGAGAGAATGGATTGGAACGTCGACGCCGCCATCTTTGACATGGACGGTACGCTGCTGGACACCATGCGCTACTGGCGCTATACGACGCTGGAATACCTGTTGGCGCGGGGACTGCCTGTATCGGATGAGGACCTGCTGCGCATGCACGACACGTCGTCGCGCCGCTTCCTGCTCGACTACGCCGCGCGGGAAGGACTGGATTTCGGTCCTGAGCGCGAGATGATTGCCGAACTGGAAGGCTACATGAACCGCCACTACCTCTATGACGCAAAGCTCAGGTCCGATGTCCCCGAGCTGCTCGACCGGCTCGCGCGGCGCGGCGTCCGCCTCTGCGTCGCCACCGGCTCGCCGCGCGAATACGCGCGCAACGGGCTGGGACGGCTGGGGATACTGGACCGTTTCGCGTTTGTGACCGACAATTACGAGATGCCGCTGACCAAGGCGGAACCGGAATACTTCGCCCGCGTCGCCGCGCGTCTCGGCACCGTGCCGGAGAAGTGCGCGGTGTTCGAGGACGCGCTGTACGCGATGCAGTCCGCCAAGGCCGCGGGGTGCCGCGTCGTCGCCATCGAAGACAGCACCGCGCGCCGCCAGCGCGATGCGATCCGCGGGCTCGCGGACCGCTATGTGCGGCGCTGGTCGGAACTGTGGGACGAGATCTGACCGATCGAAGGAGGAAGAACCATGCTAAAGGGCATCCCCAAGCTGATTTCGCCGGAGCTTTTGAAGATTCTGATGGAGATGGGCCACGGCGACCGCATCGTCATCGGCGACTGCGATTTTCCCCACGCATCGGTGGCGCGCGACAGCCATCTGGTGCGCTTGGACGGTCATGGCGCCTGCGAGGTGCTCGACGCGATCCTGACGCTGATGCCGCTGGACACCTATGTCGACGCGCCGGTCACGCGCATGGAAATGGTGCCGGGCGACAACGTGAGCACGGCGATCTGGGACGACTTCGCGCGCATCGTCGAGCGGCATCAGCCCGGCGCGCGCATCGGACACGCCGAGCGGTTCGCGTTTTACGATCTGGCGCGCCGGTGCTACTGCGTGGTCGCCACCGGCGAGACGGCGGCGTACGCCAACCTCATACTGCAAAAGGGCGTGCTCGCGCGTTGACAAACGCGCCAAGGTGCATTATAATAGGGACTTAAATTGATTTCGAGAGGTGAACGATATGGCAATTTTTGGCAATGGTCAGAGCAGCTTTCAGTCGCACATGACCTTCCGCGAAGGCGCGAGCGAACTGAGCGAGTCGCGCTACAACCTCATCATCGGCGCGATGCTGACGTGGGGCTTTTTCCTCAACTTTCTCATCACGCAGCTGGCGGGACCGGCGATCCTCAACATGGTCCTCTATTCGCCGGCGAGTTACTCGACGTTCATGATTGCGTTCGTGGTGGCGTACTTTGCGCTGGCGATGACCGGCAGCGCGCTCGTTCGCTCGTACAGTCCGGTGCGCTGCTTTATCGGCTATAATCTGATCGCAGTGCCCGTGGGCGTGGTGGTCGCCATCGCCATGATCGGCTACGATACCCAGCTGGTCACGCGCGCCGCGCTGATCACCGCCATCGTCACGCTGATCATGATGATCGTTTCCATGCTCGCGCCGCAGGTGTTTGCGCGCATGGGCACGGGCCTTGGCGTGGCGCTCCTGAGCGTGATCGTCGTGGAGTCGCTGGCGATGCTGATCTTCCGCATGAGCATCACCGCGATCGACTGGATCGTCGTGGGCATCATGTGCCTGTACATCGGCTTTGACTGGGTGCGCGCCAATTCGGTGCAGCGCACGACGACCAACGCCATCGCGGCGGCGTCGGCGCTGTACCTGGACATCATCAACATCTTCCTGCGCGTGCTGCGCATCCTCGCGCGCAGCCGCAGCAATGACTGACGCGAAGCCGAAGCTCGTCGTCGTCGAGGGCACGAATGCCTCCGGCAAGAGCGGTCTGGGCGTCGAGCTGGCACTGCGATATGGCGGCGAGATCGTCTCCGCGGACTCGCGGCAGGTCTTTCGCGGGCTCGATCTGGGCAGCGGCAAGATCGAGCCCGAGGAGATGCGCGGCGTCGCGCACCACCTCATTGATGTCGTGGAGCCAAACGACTTTTTTTCCATGCGCGACTTCCAGCGCCTGGCGTACGACGCCATCGACGGCATTCTCGCGCGCGGGCGCCAGCCGTTTCTGGTGGGCGGTACGGGGCTGTACGTGGCGTCGGTCGTCGAAGGCTACGGGCTTTCGGACCGGGCGCCGGACCTTGCCTACCGCGAGGAGCTGGAAAAGCTCGAAACGCCGGAACTGTACCGCCGGCTGTGCGCGCTGCGCCCGGGCGTGGAGGTCGATCCGCGCAACCGCAATCGCGTGATGCGGATGCTGGAGAAGATCCACGACGGGGATGAGCGCGCCGCGCCCAACTGCCCGCGCTACGACTGCCTCAAGCTCGGCGTGACATGGGATCGCGCCACGCTGCGCGCGCGCATCGACGAGCGGCTGCGCCGGCGGCTCGACCAGGGCATGATCGACGAGGTGCGCGGCTTGATGGCGCGCGGCGCGACGGTCGAGTTTTTGATGAAGCTCGGTCTGGAGTACC
>CALVPU010000171.1 GCA_944353735.1 uncultured Eubacteriales bacterium
ACGCCGTCAAGTGGGAACTGGAGGATCTCGCGCTGCGCTACATCGATCCCGAAGCCTTTTACGAGCTGGTCCGTCTGGTCGGCATGAAGCGCGACGAGCGTGAGCGGCTGGTCGCCGAGGTCACGCAGGAACTGAAATCGCAGCTGTTCTCCGAGGGCATCCGCCGCTGCGAGATCGACGGTCGCCCCAAGCACTTCTACTCCATCTACCGGAAGATGAAGACCCAGCACAAGACGTTCGACCAGATCTACGACCTGATCGCCGTGCGCGTGCTGGTGAACACGCAGGCGGAGTGCTACCACGTGCTCGGCACGGTCAACAACATGTGGCAGCCGATCCCCGGGCGCATCAAGGACTACATCAGCCAGCCCAAGCAGAACATGTACCAGTCGCTGCACACCACCGTCATCCATCAGGGCATGGGCATGCCGTTCGAGGTGCAGATCCGCACCTTCGAGATGCACCGCATCGCCGAATACGGCATCGCCGCCCACTGGCGGTACAAGGAGGGCAAGGCGAGCGATGAACTGGACAAGAAGCTGTCGTGGCTGCGCCGCGTGCTCGACTGGCAGATTGACGCGCGCGATCCGAGCGACTTCGGCAAGATGCTGAAGATCGACCTGTTCGCCGACGAGGTGCTGGTGTTCACCCCCAAGGGCGACGTCGTCACGCTGCCGCAGGGCGCCACGCCGCTGGACTTCGCCTACCGCATCCACTCCGCCGTCGGCAACCACTGCATCGGCGCCAAGATCAACCACCGCATCGTTCCCCTGAACACGCTGCTCAAGACGGGCGACTTCGTCGAGATCATGACCTCGTCGTCCTCCCACGGTCCCTCGCGCGACTGGCTGAACATCGTCAAGACCGGCGAGGCCAAGGCGAAGATTCGCGCCTGGCTCAAGCGCGAGGAGCGCGACGAGAACATCGTTCACGGTCGCGAGATGCTTGAGCGCGAGGCAAAGCGCCTTGGGTACGCGCTGCCGACGCTGACCAAGCCGGAACTGATCGAGCCCATGTACAGGCGCTTTTCGGTGCAGTCGCTGGACGACCTCTACGCCATGGTCGGCTTCGGCGGACTGAGCACGCAGCAGGTGCTCAACCGGCTCGTCGAAGAGTACAAAAAGAGCCATCGGGCGGAAGAAATCGCCGCCGCAGCGGCGGAACCGAAGCCCGAGGAGGCGCCGCCCAAGCGCCCGCAGTGCTCGGCGTCCTGCGGCGTGATCGTCAAGGGCGAGAGCGGCATGCTCGTGCGCCTTGCCAAGTGCTGCAATCCGCTGCCGGGCGACAAGATCATCGGCTACACGACCCGCGGGCGCGGCGTCAGCGTCCACCGCGCGGACTGCATCAGCCTCAAGGACTCCGGCATCGAACCCGAGCGGCTGATCGAGGTGTCGTGGGAGAATCAGGCGCCCGACACGACCTACGAGGCGGAGATCCGCGTGATCTCCTACAATCGAACCGGCCTGCTGGCAGAACTGTCGGTGCTGTTTGCGTCTCAGGAGCTCCCTGTCAGCGCCATCACCGCGCACGCGGCGAAGAACGGCACCTACGTCTTTCACGTGGCGCTCGTCATCAAGAGCACGCAACAGCTGAAGAAAGTCATCCGCGACGTCAGCCGCATCCCCGACGTCATTGACGTCAGCCGCGTCGCCGGCGAAGCGGCTCCGTAACGCAAAAAACCAAACGCCCCGCGCCGGGAGCTCTCCCAAGCGCGGGGCGCCGTTTCGTGTGCGCTGCCTGCGGGATGGCAGGGCCGTGCGGGCAATGCTTCTTGCGCGCGGGTGGAAAAGATGGTATAATATCCAAGAGTCGCGGCGGCTTTTGAGCGAAAAGCGCAATCGGAAGGACAGCTGCCGTCGGGAAGGGCGTCCCTTGTCCTTTGCCGGAAAGCGCGAATACTGCCTTAAAGCTTCTGGGAGAGAGGACGCTGCCGGGAACGATGTCTCGCCATGCGCATCCCGGGCCTCGGAGGCGGCGGTTTTTTGCGAAAAGCGCGTGCGCGTCTGTGCCATGGGGCTGCGTGCCCCCGCCGGGACTTTATGCGCGTGCGCGGCGAACGCGGTCTTTTGAGTGCGGCTTGGGTAGTTTTGGCTGATCCGGTGGCGAGTTCTTGGGCACGTGCGCGCGGCGGCGCTGTGCGGCTGCCGCAATGGCTTGCTGCGGGATTGGGTTCAGGTGGAGGAATCTATTTTATGCGATGTGTGGTACAGCGGGTTTCCCGCGCTTCCGTGACCGTCGCGGGGGAATTGGTCTCCGCGATTGGCAAGGGTTACATGGTGCTCGTGGGCGCGCAGGAAGGCGATGGGGAAGAGGACGCGCGCTATTGCGCGGAGAAGATCGCCGGGCTGCGCGTGTTTGAGGACGACGCGGACAAGATGAACCTCTCCGTGGCGGACGTCGGCGGCGAGGTGCTGCTGGTCAGCCAGTTTACGCTGCTGGGCGACGCGCGCCATGGACGCCGCCCGAGCTTTTCTCACGCCGCGCGTCCGGAGGTCGCGGAGCCGCTGTGCGACCGCGTGCGCGACCTGCTGATCGAGCGCGGCGTGCCGACGTGCACGGGACGCTTCCGCACGCACATGGAAGTCGAGCTGGTCAACGATGGTCCCGTGACCATCCTGCTGGATAGCCGGCGCGGCTTTTGAACCCGCCGCGCGAGGGAGGATGAACATGCTTCAGACGAGCGACATCCGCCGCATCTGCTGCGGCGCCTATCAGGAAAACGCCTATCTCGTTTGCCCGCAGGGGCGAACGGATGCGTTTGCGGTCGATCCGGGCGACGATCTGCCTGCGCTGCGCCGCGCCATCGCCGGTTCAGGGCGATCGCTCGCGGCGATTTTGCTCACCCATGGGCACTTCGATCACATGCTCGCCGCGCAGCCGCTGGCGGAGGAGAGCGGCGCGACCGTCTACATCCACGCCGCCGACGCGGAGATGCTCGACGACGCGGACAAGTGCGCCTATTCGCCGGAGGTCAGCCGGCTGCGCCCGCCGCGAGGGCTCGCGCGCGTGCCATACGGGGAGACGGTCGAGGTGTGCGGACAGGCGCTTCGCGTGCTGCACACGCCGGGGCACAGCCGCGGTTCGGTCTGCCTGCTGGCGGAAGGGAATATCCTCTTTAGCGGCGACACGCTCTTCTGCGCCGGATATGGTCGCACCGACCTCCATGGCGGCGACGACGCGCAGATGCTCCGCTCGCTCAAGGCGCTGCTGGCGCTGCCGGGCGAGACGGTCGTGTTGCCGGGACACGGGCCGGCGACGACGATCGCCGCCGAGCGGCGGAGGTATGGCCTATGAAGCTGCGCATTCGCACCGATTGCCCGTCGTTCTATTCCGACCTGTGCGACGTGCTGCGGCTGTTTTACGGCGACGTGACGGTCGAGGACTGCTCCGGTCAGGAGGTTGTGCCGGGCGACGACCTGTTCGATCATGCGCTGACGGTTGAGGGCGATGTGTGGGTCGACCGCTGGCGCAGCGGCGGGCACGCCGCCGAGCGCCGCACGCCCGTGTGCCACGGGCATCCGCTGGAGGTCAAGCGGATGCGCAAGCGCGCGGCAAAGGCGGGGCTGTACGACCTGTTGGTCGAGATCACCGGCGTGCGCCCGCCGTGGGGTTCGCTGACCGGCATCCGCCCGACGCGGCTCTATTATGAGGGCGTCGAGATGGGGCTCTCGCGCGATGCGGCGGTGGCGCGCGTGATTCGCGAGTTCGACGTCTCGCCCGACCGCGCCGCGCTGCTGGCGGAGATCGCCGCGATGCAGGAGGGCATTCTGCGTCCCGCGGATGGCGAGTTCGACCTGTACATTGGCATTCCGTTTTGCACGACGCGCTGCTCGTACTGCTCGTTTGCTTCCGGTGAGATCGGCGATGGGCGGCTGGTCGCGCCGTACGTCGATGCGCTCGCGCGCGAGATCCAGCTGTGCGGCGCGATGATCCGCGAGCGCGGGCTGAAGCTGCGCGCCGGCTATGTCGGCGGCGGTACGCCCACGGCGATTCCCTGCGCCGATCTGGACCGCATTCTGACGGAGGCGCAGCGGGCGTTTCCCGGCGCGGTGGAGTGGACCGTGGAGGCGGGACGACCGGACACGATCGACGCCGAAAAGCTCACCATGCTGCGCGCGCACGGCGTCGGGCGCATCTCCGTCAACCCGCAGACGTTCTCGGACGAGACGCTCGTCCGCATCGGGCGCCGGCACAGCGGCGCGGACACGGTGCGCGCCTACGAGTTGGCGCGGCGCATGGGGTTTGACGACATCAACATGGACCTCATCGCCGCGCTGCCGGGGGAGACGCCGGAGGTGTTCTCGTGCACGCTGGACCGCGTGATCGAGCTTGACCCGCAGAGCGTGACCGTCCACTCGCTGGCGATCAAGCGCTCGAGCCGGCTGCACGAAAAGCTGCACGTCGAGAGCGGCGGACATGCGCCCGCCGCGCAGAGCGGCGCGGCGGAGATGATCGCCATGGCGCGGCGGCGGCTGACGGCGGGCGGCTGGAAACCCTATTACCTGTACCGGCAGAAGTACATGGCGGGCAATCTGGAAAACGTCGGCTACGCCAAGCCCGGGCGTGCCTGCCTGTACAACATCGGCAACATGGAGGAGACCGCCAGCGTGCTGGCGCTCGGCGCGGGGGCGATCACCAAGTGGCTGTATGACCGCGAGGCGAACGTGCCCGAGGCGGAGGTCGAGGCGCTGCGGTTCGCGAATCTGCAGCTGCGCATCGAGCGCGCGCCGAACGTGCGCAACGTGGAGCAGTACATCGCGCGCGTGGACGAGATGGTGGCGCGCAAGCGCGCGCTGATCTTTCCGGAGGAGGCGAAGCGATGAAGCGGTGGCTTGCGGCGCTGCTGTTGCCGCTGTTGCTGCTGGCGCTCGCCGGCTGCAGCCGCGAGGAGGACCCGTATGCGGGCGTGGCGAATCCCATCGCCACGATCACCATGGACGACGGCGCGGTGATGCGCTTTGAACTGATGCTGTCCGCCGCGCCGAACACGGTGGCGAACTTCACGGCGCTGGCGAACGAAGGCTTCTACGACGGGCTGGAGTTCTTCCGCGTGGTGCCGGGCGTGCTGATTCAGGCGGGCGATCCGCGCAACGACGGCACCGGCGGCGCGGGACACACCATCGCCGGCGAGTTCGCCGAGAACGGCTTTGAGAACGACCTGTCGCACCTGAGTGGCGTGATCTCGATGGCGCGGCGCACGGACGACAAGAATTCGGCGAGCAGCCAGTTCTTTATCATGCAGGGCAACTATCCGGAGTACGACGGTCAGTACGCGGCGTTCGGCAAGGCGCTCGACGAGGAGACGCTTTCCGTGATCGGCGACATCGCCGCGCAGCCGGTGGACGGCGCGTACATGCCGCTGACGCATCAGGTGATCCGCTCCATCCGCGTGGAAACGCATGGCGTGGAGCTTCAGCCGGTGGTCGTTCCCGACGAGACCGCGGCGCCCTCGCCCAGCGCGGCGGCGAGCGGGACGGGAACCCAGAGTCAATCGTGAGGAGGAGACAAGCGTGAAAAACCCAATTGTGACCATTGAGATGGAAAACGGCGGCAAGATCGTCGCCGAGCTGTACCCCGAGATCGCGCCGAACACGGTGGCGAACTTCGTCAACCTCGTGGAGGCGGGCTTCTATGACGGACTGATCTTCCACCGCGTCATCCCCGGATTCATGATTCAGGGCGGCGACCCGCAGGGCACCGGCATGGGCGGTCCCGGCTACACGATCAAGGGCGAGTTCGCCCACAACGGCTTTCGCGGCAACAACCTGCGCCACACGCGCGGCGTGCTGTCGATGGCGCGCTCGATGATGCCGAATTCGGCGGGCAGCCAGTTCTTCATCATGCACGCCGACGCCCCGCACCTCGACGGCGAATACGCGGCGTTCGGCAAGGTGACCGATGGCATGGACGTCGTCGACGCCATCGCCGCGGCGCGCACCGGCCGGCAGGACCGCCCCGTGACCGATCAGCGCATTCGCCGCGCTACCGTCGAGACCTTCGGCGAGCGCTACGCGGTGGAGAAGTACGGCGCGCGATGAAGGTGCTGGTCATCGACGGGCAGGGCGGCGGCATCGGTCGCGCCCTGGTGGAAAAGCTGCGCGCGCGGCTGCCGGAGGCGGAGGTGATCGCCGTGGGCGCGAACGCCATCGCCACGTCCGCCATGCTGCGCGCCGGCGCGACCGCCGCGGCGACCGGCGAGAACGCCGTGCGCGTCTGCGCGCGCGATGCGGACGTCATCGCCGGCCCCATCGGCATCGTGCTCAAGGACGCCATGATGGGCGAGATCACCGGCGGCATCGCCGAGGCGGTGGCGACCGCGCCGGCGTGCCGGGTACTGATTCCCGTGCAGCGCTGCTCGACGTGCGTCGCCGGAACGGAGGGCGTGCCGCTGCAGCGGCTGCTCGACGACGCGGTCGCCCGCATCGCCGGGGCGTGACGGGCGCATGTGTAAATGAAAACGTGAGGAGCGCACAGCGATGAAGCGTTGGCATGAGCGAAATGCCGGAGGCGCCGCGTGAAGCGCCTGCTGGGCGCGCTGCGGCGCGCGGATCAGGACTTTCGCATGATCTTGGCGGGCGACCGCGTGGCGGTGGGCGTGTCGGGCGGCAAGGACAGCCTCGCGCTGCTGGCGGCGATGGCGATGTACCGGCGCTTTGCGCCCAACCCCTTCGAGCTGGTGGCGGTGACGGTGACGATGGGGCTGGAGCCGTTTGACCTGAGCGGCGTGCGCGCCATGTGCGCCCGCCTCGACGTGCCGTACGCGGTCAAGGAGACGCAGATCGGGCGCGTCGTGTTTGAGGAGCGCCGCGAGAAGAATCCCTGCGCGCTGTGCGCGCGGATGCGCCGGGGTGCGCTGGCGGAAGCGTGCCGCGAACTGGGCGCGGGCAAGCTGGCGCTGGGACACCACCGCGACGACGCGCTGGAAACGCTCATCATGTCGGTGCTCTACGAGGGGCGGCTGCACACGTTTCGCCCCGTCCAACCGCTGGAGGACGCCGGCATCGTGCAGATCCGGCCGCTGGTGTACGTCGGCGAAAAGGAATTGATCCACGTCCAGCGCAGACTTGACCTGCCGGTGGTGAAGTCGCCCTGTCCGGTCGATGGCGGAACGCGGCGCGCCGAGATGAAGGCGCTGCTGGACGCGCTCTGCCGCCGCTATCCGGACGCGCGGGAGAAGATGCTCGCGGCGCTGATGAACTGCGGGCAATACGGCCTGTGGAACCGGGACTGAGACATTTGATCGAGAGAGGTGCGTTATCGTGAAGGAATTCTATCCCATGACCATCGCGGGACTTCCGCGCCGCCTGCCGCTGTGCCCGATCAGCGACGAGATGTGCATCGGCGCATTTGTGATCTTCGGCGATCCGAAACTGACCACGGCGTGCGCCGAGGCGCTCTGCCGCCGCTGCCCCGCGCACGACGTGCTGATCACCGCCGAGGCGAAGGGCATACCGCCCATCTGCGAGATGGCGCGGCTCAACGGCAACGAGCGCTATGTGCTCGCGCGCAAGAGCCGGAAGCTGTACATGCGCGACGTGTTTTCCGTCGACGTGCGCTCGATCACGACCGGCAGCGTGCAGACGCTCTATCTCGACGGCGCGGACGCAGCGTACCTGCGCGGCAAGCGCGTGGTCATCGTCGACGACGTGATCTCCACCGGCGAATCGCTGCACGCGCTGGAAACGCTGGTGACGCGCGCCGGCGGCGAGATCGTCGGGCGCCTGGCGATCCTCGCCGAGGGCGAAGCCGCCAAGCGCGGCGACCTGATCTATCTGGAAGAGCTGCCGCTGTTCGACCGCGAGGGCAACCCGCTCGGGACGTCCGCCGCGGACGGCGCGCAGGCATGATGGAAGGCGGGGCGCTCCCGCAAGCCGCGTTTTCGCGCGGAGGCGGCGGGCGCGCTGCAGATTTTCGGCCTTTTTATCGGAGAGCGCGAAAGGACTGCGGTCTTTTCGCGCATCATTGTCCCCGGCGGCGTGCGCACGGGGACGGCTTTTTTTGCCGCCGGAATGCGGTCCCGCCGGCGCAGCGGCGGCGCCGGCTGCGGACGGAAGATCAAGCCCTTGCCGCGCAGGGCATGGCGCATGATCGCCAGCGCGCGCCTGTATCTGGACGCTCGCGCCGCTCGCGGCGGAGGAACGGGCGGGCAGGAAGCGGGCGCGAAGGCCGCAGCAAAGCCGTTGCCAACACCGGGGCGCATGTGCTATAATGCACGCAGCGGCGCCGCGCAGGCGGCGCCAATGCACGAGGGGAGGCGGGCGCATGGCGAATGCGCACAGGAAAACGACTTGCTGGATCGCCGCGCTGCTGCTGGCGTGGGCGCTGGCGATGGGCGCGGTCGCGGAGACGGCGGTCAGCGAAATCATCTACCTCTATCTGCCGGCGTGCGAGAGCTGTGCGCGCGCCGTGGCGGCGCTTGACGCGCTGCCGGAGACGGTGACGGTGGCGCGCGGCGGCGAGGAGATCGAATCACCCGTGACGGTCACGCGCGTGGACATCAGCGCCGACCCGGCGCGCGCGGACGCGCTGTTCGACGCCTATGGCGTGCCCGAGGACGACCGCATTGCGCCGTGCGTGTTCTTTGGCAGCGAATATCTTTCCGGCGCGGACGCCATCGAGTCGCAGCTGGCGGAGAAGGTCGCCGCGGGCGCGGCGCTTGTCGCGGACGGCGCGGACGCGCCGCAGGCAGAGGACGGCGCGGCACAGCCGGAAAGCGCGGAGGCGGCAGGCGCGCCGGAGGCGATGACGCTCGCCGGCACGATCGGCGCGGGGCTGGTCGCGGGACTGAACACGTGCGCGCTGTCGATGCTGCTGTTGTTCCTGTCCGTGCTGCTCGAGGCGGGGAAGCGGGCGAAGCTGCTGGCGGCATGCTTTCTGGCAGCGAAATTTGTCTGCTATCTGCTCATCGGCTTTGTGCTGCTGGACGTGCTGCAGCGCTTTAACCCGCAGTGGATGCAGCCACTGGCCCGGTATGTGCTGACGGCGATGGGCGCCTTGCTGATCGCGCTCAACCTCTGGGACGCCTGGCAGGCGCACGGCGAGCGCTACGGGCGGGTCCGCAACCAGCTGCCGCGCGGCATGCGCGCCCGGCTGCACCGCGCCATTCGCGCGCTGACGTCGCGCCGCGTGCTGGCGCCGGCGGCGGCGCTGCTGGGCGTGGTCGTCGCGCTGGGCGAGTTCCTCTGCGCCGGGCAGATCTATCTGATGCGGTTGCTCGCCGCGGTGCAGTCGGGCGCGGGCGCGCAGGCGGTCAACCTCGCGGCGTACTGCGCGGCGTTCGTGGCGCCCTCGGCGGCGATCTGCGCGCTGGTGCTCGGCGGGCGCTCGCAGGCGCGGGTGTCGGCATTTCTGGCGGAGCACATGGCGGCGGTCAAGCTGGCGACGGCGCTGGTCATGGCGCTGCTGATCGCGGCGGCGTGGTGGATGTAGACGGTCGGGCGCACGGCAGTTTTAACGCAAATCCATTGAAAATGGCGCCGTTTTGTGTATAATAGACGGTGAATGAAGAGAAGGAGTCCGTGCGACCATGAATGAAGACAAGCTCATCGCCCGGGCAGCCCGCGGCGACGCCGCGGCGTTTAACGAGCTGCTGGGCGCGTACGAGAAGAAGATGTACGCGATCTGCCTTCGCATGAGCGGCAACCACGAGGATGCGCAGGATTGTCTGCAGGAGACGATGCTGCGCGTTTATCGCGCCATTTCCGGGTTCAAGCGCCAGTCGTCGTTCTCGACGTGGCTGTACCGCGTGGCGATGAACACGTGCCTGGACGAGCTGCGCAAGAAGCGCAACCGCCCCTCGACCTCGCTCGACGGCCTGCTGGAAACCGGCTGGTCGCCGTCGGACGAGTTCGATACGCCGGAGCGGCACGCGCTGGAGCGCGAACGGCAGCAGGAGATCCGCCGCGCGATCGCAGAATTGCCGGAGGACATGCGCGCCGCCGTCGTGCTGCGCGACATAGAGGGCCTGCCCTACGAGGAGATTGCCCGCGTGCTGGACATCAACGTCGGCACGATCAAGTCCCGCATCAGCCGGGGCAGGGAAAAATTGCGTGAAAAAATGCAGGCGAAAGCGGAACTTTTTGACATGCCGGACGTCTAAAAGTTGAGACTCATGGAAGGGAGGGAGACAGGTGGACTGTTCGGAGTTTCGGAGGCTGTTGGACGGCTACGTGGACGGCGAGCTCGACGAGCGAGAGCGCGGCGCGCTGGAAGCCCATGCGGCGGCGTGCGACGGCTGCGGCGCGCAGCTGAAGGCGGCGCGGCAGCTTCGCGACATGCTCGGTCACATCAACGACGGGCTTTCCGTGCCGCTGCCGGCGCAGGCGGCGTGGCGGAGCGCGGTGCGCGCGCAGGCGCGCAGGCAGCGCATGAAGCGCGTGTACGCGGCGTGCGGCGCGGTTGCGGCGGCGTGCGTGCTGACGGTGGGCGTGACGGCGATGCTCCGCGGGAATCCTGCCGTGCCGCCCGAGGCGTTCGAGGGAAGGACCGCCTACGTCGAGGCCGACGGCATCGACGGCGTGGAACTTCCTGCCGGGGAGACCGCCCTGCTTGCGGCTGACAGCGAAGCGCTCAGCTATGTCGACCGCGTCGTGCTCACCGACGACATCGCGACGGCGCAGGGCTATCTGATGGACATCGTGGCGGAATACGGCGCAACGGTGGAACATACGGCGGAATCGGCGGAGGACACGCGCGTCTACGTGCGCGTTTCCGGCGAGAACGCGGCGGACTTCCTCCGCGCGGTCGACGCCATCGGGCTCGAGTCCGACGAGGCTGCCGGAACGGACGGCGGAGAAGCACCGGCGCTTGACGAGTCGGCGCAGGCGGTCGGCGTCTGCGTGATCCTGACCGCGGCGTGACTGCGCGATGCGCAGGCCGGGCAATCATTTTCAAAAGAGGTGAACGACAATGAAGAAGCTTCTTGCTGCGCTGGTTGCAGCGATGATGTTGATGAGCTGTGCGGCGCTGGCGGAAACCGGCGTCAACGTGATGACCGTGACCGGATCCGGCGTGGTGAACGTGCTCGCCGATCAGGCGACCGTGGTGTTGGGCGTCGAGGAGAAGAAAGAGGACGTCCTCGAGGCGCAGGACGCCGTCAACGAGAAGATCAACGCCATCTATGACGCGCTGATCGAGTACGGCGTCGAACCGAAGAACATCGGAACGGACCGGATCTACATCTCCGCGGCCTACACTTATCCGCTGGACATCGCGGTGCTGAGCGGTTATACCGCCTCGAACAGCATCGAGATCCGCACGACGGACATCGACAGCGTGGGCGAGATCATCGACATTGCCTTTGCGGCGGGCGCCAATGAACTCAACGCGGTGAACTTCTCGGCGAGCAATGCCGGCGAAGCGCAGCAGCAGGCGCTGGCGCTGGCGGTTGAGAACGCGATGACGAAGGCGCAGACGCTGGCGGACGCCGCGGGCGTGGGCATCGGCGAGGTGCTGTCGCTCGAGGAGCAGCCGAGTTACGGCGCCGCGACGGGCGCGGCCTATCTGAACCTGCGCGAGGAATCGGCGGCGGACGCCGGGACCCTCGTGCAGGCGAGCACCATCGAGGTCAGCGCGACGGTGGTCCTGCAGCTGGCGATGGACACGGACGCCTGACGCCGGCGCGGCGTGGGAATTTTCTCCGCCCATTGCGCGGGGGCAAACGGGATAACCTAGGGCGTGGCGGGCACTTCCTTGCGCGCCCTTTGAGTTTGCCGGCGCGGCCCGGCAGTCAAAAGCATTTGCGGGAGGCAAAGAAAGATGGACAACGAACTCGACCTCGTCGTCTTTCAGGACGACGACGGCAACGAACTGACCATGGAGGTCCTGGACTACCTTTGCTACGAGGGGAAGGAGTACGCGCTGCTGACCGAGTACAGCGAGGACGGCTATGATGAGGCCGACGATCTCGAGGCGGTCGTCATGGAGGTCCGTCCGCTGGAGGACGACGAGGAGAACGAGGAGTTTGTCCCTGTGGACGACGCGCTCGCCGAGCGCCTGCTGGAGCTGTTCCAGAGCAGCGATTTCGACGAGGAATTCGACGACGAGGACGACGAATGACAAGGCATAGGGGAAGCGGCGCGCCGCTTCCCCTCAGAGTGCCGACAAAGCCTACAACCGCGAAAATTGCCCTGACGAGGGAGAAGTCAGAGGCAGTTTTTGCTTCCTGCGTCGGCTGCACTTGTATCCCTGACTCGCAGGCCTTCTCAACGCTCTGACAGCCTGCTGACTTTGTCGACACACTGAGCGGTTCCGATCAAAAATCGGAACCGCTTTAAACTGCCCAAAAAACCAAGGAGACGCGAGCGGGCAAAGGCTCTTTCGCACATCAATCGCACCTGCTTTTGCGCTTGCGCCGCCGGCAGGCGCATCCCTTCCCACATATCCTTTCCTGTGCCTTTCCCTTTTTATTGTTTTTTGCCTGCACGGCGGGGCGGTTTCCCCGCGCCCTCCCTTCGCGCTCTTTCCTTGGATGATACGTCGAAGTCCG
>CALVPU010000172.1 GCA_944353735.1 uncultured Eubacteriales bacterium
GAATCGCGCTTCGCCATCGAGACCCTGATCGACGACCTGCACGCCTCCGGCTACGCGCCGAACTACGTCAGCGAGCACGAAGCGCTCTACGCCGGCATGGGCAAGCCCATCCGCTTTCTCATCGCGCGCATGCTCCCCGACGACGAAGAGGGCGCCGAATCTCCCTAGCGAGGTTCGGCGCCCTCCTTTGCCGCATCGCGCAACAGGAGATCACCCGCGTCACGCCGATTCCGAGACGGGTGGAACCTGCTCCATGGCGCGGCGCGCGAGCAGCTTCTTCATCACCAGCGCGTGCACGGCAATGGACACCGCCGGACCGGCGACGTCGGAAATCGCTTCGGCATAGAACGCCGCCTCCGCGCCGAACATCGCCGGCAGGGCAAACAGCGCAGCGAAATACACCGCCTTGCGCCAGAACGACAGCGGCCAGGAGAAGCGCACCTGACCGATTGCCGTAAAGCCGTCGACGATCTCGTACTGCAGCCCGAGCGGAATCAGCGCCAGCGTATAGGCACCGATCGCCCACACGGACTTGTCCGCAACCGTCGGATCCGACGTGAACAGCCGCACGAACAGCGGTCCCGCAAGGCGCGCCAGCACGAACATCAGCGCCGTGTAGACGAGGCACCAGAGGAAGATGCGCCGCTGCGCCTGCATCACGCGGTCGGCGCGCCGCGCGCCGTAGTTGAAGCTGAGGATGGCCTGCGTGCCGCCGCTGATGCCGCCCAACGGCATGGTGACCACCAGCATGAAGCTCTGCACGATGGTCGCCACCGTGATCAGCAGATCGCCCTGTCCCGCGCCGCCGTAGCGCTGCAGCACGGCGTTCATGGCGATGATCATCACGTTGTCCACGGCGACGATGGAAAACGGCGTAAATCCGAGCGCCAGCACGCGCCGCGCAATGCGAAACCGGTAGCCGCCAAAGGTGATCGGCACCTGCGCGCGCCGCCCGAACAGGAACACCAGCACGTAGGCGCAGCTCGCCACCTGCGACAGCACCGTGGCGATCGCGGCGCCGCGAACGCCCATGTCCAGCGCGAAGATGAACAGCGGATCCAGCACGATGTTCATCACTGCGCCGAGCACCACCGAAATCATCGCCTTTTTCGCAAATCCCTGCGCGACGACAAACGAGTTCATGCCCGTCGCCAGCAGCGCGAACACCGTGCCGGTCATGTAATAGAGGAAGTATTCGTCCGCGAACGGCAGCGTGTCCGCACTCGCGCCGAACAGCGTCAGCATCGGGCGGCGCAGGGGAATCACCAGCGCCATCAGCGCCGCCGCAAACAGACAGATGAGCAGGAAACAGTTCGCGAGCACCGCGCGAGCACCGCGCGCATCGCCCTCGCCCATGCGGATACTCATCAGCGGCGCGCCGCCGACGCCAACCAGCGACGCCACCGAACCGATCATCGTCACCACCGGTCCGCACACGCCCACGCCCGCCAGCGCCAGCTCGCCAATGCCCTCGATGTGCCCGATGTACATGCGGTCCACGATGCTGTACAGCACGCTGACAAACTGCGCCAGCATGCTCGGCAGCGCGATCCTGCGCACCAGTGCGCGCACGTCGTCCCGACCAAGGTCGTTTTCGACCCGGCGTTCTCCTCTTGTATCCATTTCCGGCACCCCTCAAGCGACCTGCGGGCGCTCGCCGCCCGCGTTTTTTCCCGCGGCAAACGCCGCAAAAGCGCATGGATTATACACCTTTGCAGCGAAAAAGTCAACCTCTTTTCGCTCTCTTTTCGGGAAAAACCCACGGTCGGCGCGCATCGCCCGCGACCAGCCACGCACGCTTCGCCAGCGCCGCCAGCGGCGCGTCCGACAGGGAGTCGGAATAGAACTCGTCGATCTGCGCGTCGGGAAAGCGCGCGCGGAAGCGGCGCACCTTTTCCTCGCCGTGGCAGTTGCGCCCGTGAAAGCGCCCTGTCCGCGGATCCACCGGCGAGCCCATCGCGCAGCCGACGCCGAGCCGCGCGCAGGCAGGGCGGATCAGGAACTCCGGCGAGGCGGAAATCACCACGTCGTCCAGGCGCCGCTGGGCGAGGTACCACGGCTTGACGCGGGCGAAGTTCTCCGCCCAAAAGCCCTCGACCACCGCGTCGACGTCGCCGATGCGGGTCAAAAAGGCGAGCATGCGCTCTTTGAACGCCTGTTTGGGACGCAGCCGGAGCAGGAACAGCGCGCCGTTGAGCGCCTGCGCCGGCAGGTCGCGCCACATCGCCGGACAGCGGCGCAGGCAATAGGCAAAAAAGCGCGCCGTACTGTCGCCCCGCAGAATCGTGTTGTCGAAGTCGTAGACGTTCATAACGCATCCTCCCGCGCTTTCGTATCCTTCCCCTCGATTATACCATAACCGCGGGGCAAAAGTACACCCCATGCGGGAAAAGCGTCCGCGTGCCTCAGAGGTTCTCGCTCTTCAGCTGGACGTCGATCTCCACCGCACTGTCCAAAAAGCGCTGCCGCCAGCCGTAGCCAATCCATTCATCGAGGGTGGCAAAGCCGCGCGCGGCGACCTCCGCGAACTGAAACGGCTCGGCGCCGAGCGCCTTGCACGCCTCTACCGCGTCCATGAGCGCTGCCTCCAGCGCCGCGTCGAGGCCGGGATACTGCCCCTGCTCATTGTTCGGCAGCACCGACAGATGCAGTTCCACGCGGATGCGCGCCGGGTCCGCGCCGGTATCCACCGAAACCGACGGCGCGCCCAGCGTCGCCAGCGAGACGGTCTGTCCGCCGTACTGGAACGCGAACGCCTGCGCCTTGCCGCGCAACAGCTTGCAGTACAATAGCGTCCTGCCGTCCAACGTGCCCACCATCCGCCCATCGCGAAAGACCGCCGCGCCGAGAAAGCGCGTCTGCTGCTCGGTCGCGACCTCCGGCGTCGCCGGATCGCCGGGCACGATCGCCGCGGCGGGCGCGGCCTCCGCCTGCGCGTCCCCGCCCGGCGCGGGCACAGCGTAGACCGCCACGGGATCGGAGTACGCGGAGATGCTCTTGTAATAGATGTCGGCAAACGACGTGTCCGGTACGAGTCCCTCGGCGGTGTAGGACTCAAACATCGCCGTCAGTTCGTCGGAGATGCGCGTGCCGATCAGCGGCTTTTCCGCACGGATGAACACCTGCACGTCGCCATCGCAGACAGCGAGCCGCGCCGCGGTGTAGAGCCGGCTGGTGCGCATCATGTCGCTCATCACCTCCAGCCAGCGCGCGTCGGAGGCGAGCGCTTCGGAAACGATGATCAGCTCAATCTGAGAAAGGTCCAGCCGCCGCGGCACGATCCACTTCAGCGCGCTCATCGCTTCGGCAAACGTGCCGCCGCTCGCGGCGAATACCATCTCGCCCGACGAGCCGGACGATTCCTCGCCGCGGGACCCGGCGATCTTCGGCACCTGTACCGTGACCTCGATGCCGCCGTCCTCGGTCGAATCCACGCCCATCAGCACGACAAACGCGAGGTTCTCCACCTGATCGAGTTCCGAACAGCCGCTCAGCAGCAGCATAAGCGCCGCCAGGCAGGCTGCCAGAGCGCCCTTACGCATGCGCCGCGCCTCCCTTCCGCGTCAGAATCAATCCCGCCATCGCCGCCAACGCCACGCCTGCCTGCGCCGCGTACAGCCAGCGTCCGAGCGCCGCCGCCATCTGCGGCGAGGGGAATCCGGAAATCGCCATCGCTCCCACCGCGCCGACAACCAGCGCCGCGCAGGCAAGCCGCGGCAGTTTCGGCAGCGCCGCCTGCAGCGCCAGCGTGCAGGTGAACCCGCCAAACAGCATTCGCAGAAACAGGCTGATGAACCAGACGATCATCTTCGGCAGCTGCAGCGACAGCGACGTCCTGCCGTTGGTCAGCACGGTGTCGAGCAGGAAATAGCGCGACGGCGCTTGCGCGTCCACCAGCGGTGGCAGCATCATGCCGTGCACCAGCATCAGCGCGGCGCCGACGGCGCAGCCCAGCGCCACCACCGCCACCGGGCGCATGCCGCCGGACGGGTGCTCGTCTGGTTCCGCAAGCAGAAACAGGCCGACCGGCAGGCTCAGCCATCCCGCCGCACGCAGCGCCCCGTCGAACAAGTCGGGAATGCCGGGCCCCAGAATGGGCGTCAGCCACGCGGGGCACATATCCGGCGCCTCGCACAGCGCAAACAGCGCGAACACGCAGGCGAGGATGCGGTTGCAGATGCGCGCGCTGTTGCCGATGGCGTCGCCGTTGAGCGCAAGCCCCCACGCGCACAGCGCCAGCTGCGGCAGCAGCAGGTAGATCATCGCCACGTTGTCCAGCGCCACGTATCCCGCCGACCCGGCAATGGCGTCGACCGCCAGCGCGGCATCGACCGCGGCGCTCAGCGCTAGCACCGCAGCCAGCACGCGCGCCAGCGCCGGCGCCTGTCCCGCCAGCAGCGCCATTGGCGCCTGCCGGTCGCTGCACGCGCGCATCTTCGCCGCGGCGAACGCTGCCGGCAGTGCGAGCACGCCGCCCAGCAGCACCGCGATCCAGCCGGAATTGTACATCTCCGGCATGTCAATCGCCATGCCATAGAGGATGCGCGCGATCACCGCCGCCAGGCACAGCGACGCCGCGGAGCTTTCGCGAATGCGAAACCTCATTGCGCCCGCCCCTTTCCGTGCAGCCAGCTGTCGCGGCGCGCATAGAACATCGGTCGGTTTTGCCTGTGGATGGAGAGCCTGAGCAGGATGTCGGGATTGTGCGGACGCTTTGGCGCCACCGGCGCGAGATAGGGCACGCCGAACGAGCGGATCGAACACAGGTGCATCAGCAGCGCCAGCGCCGCCGCCAGCAGCCCGTAGAGGCCGAGCAGCGCGCCGGTCAGCACGATCAGCAGCCGGTAGACGACGATCGACAGTCCGAAGCTGTAGTTTGGCACCGCGTAGCTGCCCAGCCCGGTCAGCGCTACGAGAATGATGAGGATCGGGCTGATGATGGATGCCGACACCGCCGCCTGACCGAGAATCAGCGCCCCGACGATGCTGACCGTCGAGCCGATCTGCGAGGGAATGCGCGTGCCCGCCTCGTTGATGAGGTAAAAGGAGAATTCCATCAGCAGCACCTCGAACAGCACCGTGAACGGCACGTCCGCGCGCGTCTCGGCGATGGAGAGAAGCAGCGTCAGGGGGATCAGGTGCGTGTGGTGCAGCATCAGTGCCACGTACAATCCCGGCAGCAGCAGCGACAGGATCAGCCCCACGACGCGCACGACGCGCAGGAACGTGCCGTATTGCCAGCGCATGAACGTGTCATCCGAGGCGTGGATGAGGTGGAACATCGTCACCGGCGCGGTCAGCGCGTAGGGCGAGTTCTCCGCAAGGATTGCGAACTGCCCCTCCATCAGGCAGGAAGCCGCGCGGTCCGGGCGCTCCGTCTGCAGCATCTGCGGGAAGATCGCGCGCGGACGGTCCTCGATGAGCTGCTGGATGACGCCGATGCCCTGCACGTCCGGAGCGCCGATGCGCTGCAGCCGCCGGCGCGCCTCGCCGACGACCGCTTCCCCGCACACGCCCTTTAAGTAGACCAGCGCCACGTTTGTCGGCACGCCGGAACCGATCGTCAGCCGCTCCGTCACCAGTTGAGGCGACTGCACGTAACGCCGCAGCAGCGTGAGGTTCGCGCGCAGGCTCTCGACGAATCCCTCCTGAGAACCGATGACCACCGCCTCGTTCGACGGCTTGTTCACCGGTCGGTGCACGAAGCCGCGCGTCTCCAGCAGCAATCCCTCGGCGCAGCCGTCGCACAGCACCGCCGTCATGCCGCCGAGCACGCCCGTGACGAGCGCCTGAACGCGCCGCTCGGTCGTGCACTGCGCGATCTCGACGCAGCGCTCCATCAGCCACTGCGCGCGGCTTTCGGGCGCAATCGCGCCGGCGCAGCCGCTCTCCTTGCAGGCATGCAGGATGAATTCGGAAATCTTGCGGTCGTCCGCCATGCCCTCGACGTACACCGCGCACGCCTCGTACCCGCCACAGCGGTAACGCCTGAGGACGACGTCCTTGTTCAGCGGCATGTTCAGGACCGTCTCGAACGTCTTCAGGTTCTCCTCGAGCTGCGGCTTGAGCTCGCTGCGCAGCAGCTGCGCGTGCGGTTGCTCCGCCATGGAATCGCCTCCTGTCGCCACAGCGCGCCCGCCATCCGCGTCCGCGCCATGCTTGTTCGCCCTAGTTTTCCCGTGCACGCCGTCGCTATGCGCGCAAAAAAATCCCCGCTTTCCTCCGAAAGCGGGGACAGGACGTTGGCGGCACGGAGCCGCCCTCGGTGCGGCGCATCTCTTCGCGCGCGCTCATTCCGCCGTGAGCATGCTCTCCGGCAGCGTCGCCGTC
>CALVPU010000173.1 GCA_944353735.1 uncultured Eubacteriales bacterium
GCCACGGCTTCCTTGTCCATGGACATATAGATCGCGCGCTCGGCAAAGCCGAGGGCTTCGACCGTCTCAAGGACGCGATCGGTCATTTCGCGCGCCTGTCCCGCCGCCGGTTTCAGCTCGATCAGCAGGCCGATGTCGTTGGGGGCGGATTGCGCCGCCTCGATAGCCTGTTGGAGCGTGGGAATGGCAGCCGTGCCGCGGAAAGAGGAAGTCTCGATCTGCATTAGCTCCGCCGCGGTCAGATCGGCGACGTCGGCGTCCATGCCGGTCAGTCGGAGGAGGTTTTCGTCGTGCACGACGACGGGAACGCCGTCCTTTGAGAGCTGGACGTCGATCTCTGCATAATCGGCGCCGAAGCGGTCTGCGCTGAGGATACCCTCCACGGAATTCTCCGGCGCATAGATGTCTCCGCGGTGACCGATGATCCACGGCTTATGGATCAGCGCGACGGGCTTTGCCCAGATGGCTGCGGCGATTGCCAGCGCCGCAATTGCCGCGAACCATCGCGCGGCGCGGCGCTTGCGCAGACTGAGCACAGTTCCGGCGGCGCGCGTCAACCCACGGTGAATCCGGGCAGATGCTGGGACTTCGGCGCGAAGCACGGGAAATCCCTCGCAAAGCCGCAACAGGTATGATATAAACAGCACGCCCAGCGCCGTGGAGAGGAGAGCGTGCAGCGCGGTCGTTCCGATCATCCGGCGGGTTTCGGCGGATACCAGCGCCTGTCGGAGCATCGGAATGCCGAAATCGCCCATCTCCAGCAGCGCGCTGCCGAGATTGTGTTCCACCAGATATTGAACGTACCAATAGATCAGAAAGACCGCCAGCAGCCGGAGTTCCCGCTTCCGTTCCAGCGCCCGGTGTATTTGCGCGCTGCCGCGGCAAGCGGCGCAAAAGCGCTCCTGACCAAGCAGCATCCGAATGGGAACAAAGATCAGCAGGTAGAACGCCGCGAGCACGAGGGCGTGGAAGGCGAGGATCAGCGCGACGCCGGCGTGCGTGAGCTGCAATTCCCCGAGGACGAACGCGGGAATCTCGATCCGCGGCAGCAAACTGTTCAGATAACCCATGCGCTCAAAGGGGAGAAGCAGCAAAAAATAGGCCGCCGACAGCGGCAGAGCGGGAGAAAACAGCACCCTCAGCCGACTGACGGCTTCCGTCATGACGCTGGCGAGCGACCGATTCACGCGATCGCGTGCGTCGCGCAGGAGCAACAGCGTAACGCCGGCCTCAAACGCCGCGAACAGCAGCATCGTCAACACGACGAGCGCGAGCGCGATCAGGCCGGGAACGGTCAGGAATCCCCAGAGCAGATCGTAGTTATAGGCGATCGACTGTCCGCGGCTGTTCAGATAGAGCGAGATACAGCCGTTGATGAGCGGGTTGAGGAGCAGCAGCGCGACGGCTTTCATCATCAGTTCAAAGGGAATATACTTTCGCAGAAATCATTTCAATGCAAAAACACCTCGCGTCTAGACGATCAGCAGCATCAGGGGGATGGTGAACATGCTCAGAAACGTGCTCAGCAGCACGACGTTCGCGGCGATGTCCTGTCCTTCGCCGAGGATTTCGGCGAAGCTCTGCACGAGGCTGCCTACCGGCGTCAGGCAGAGAATGTACACCGTCAGCACGAATTCGCGCTCCACCGGCAGAAGCGAGCAGACCGCCAGCGCGAACAGCGGAAAGACCAGCAGCTTCAGCGCTACCGCGCCGTATTGCAGCGCGCTCGTGAAGATCGGCCTGACCGGCATGACCGCCAGCCGCATGCCGAGGATCAGCATGCACAGCGGCGTGCACATCTTCGACAGCAGCGACACGGCGTCGTCGAGCTGTCCCGGCAGGCGGACCCTGCCGAAGAACAGCGCCAGCGCAATGAACATGGCGATCGTCGAGGGATTGAGGAAGATCTTCCTGACACTGATGTAGCGCTTGTCGCGCGTGATGATGAACGACGCCACCGTCCACATGAGGATGTTCATCGCCATGAAGAACATCGAGGCGAACGCCACGCCCTGCGGGTAGTCGGGCATCAGCGCTTCCAGCAGCGGCAGTCCCATGAAGCCGCAGTTGCCCAGCGCCGATGCGGCGGTGAAGATGCGGTAGGGCACCTGCTCCTGCTTGCGGCGGAAGGCAAAGTAGACCGTGCCGAGCATCGCCAGCATCAGCGCCGCGCCCAGCCCGAGCGCCAGCGCCAGCCGCCAGACCATGTCGGCGGAATACTCGATGCGCTGCATGGCGTACAGCGTCTGAAAGGGGGAGCACAGATACAGCAGCAGCGCTGCGAACGCGGGAATCGAGGACGGGGCGATTCGCGTTTTCCGCACCAGCAGAAAGCCCGGCACGGCGTACAGGAGCATCAGGGCGACGGTGGTCAGCGTTACGGTAAAGCTCATATCCTCACGGCTCCCATCGGTAAACGTCGTGGACCGCGCGGGCGGCGCTTGCGCCGCCCGCGCGGTAAAAGGTGTGGAATCGGGGATGCTCGCGGAAAGTGCGCATCAGCGCAGCGATTCCATCTCCGCGAGGCGCGCCTGCAGCTTGGAAACCTTGTCCTGCGCCTGACGCAGCTTCTCGCGCTCCGCTTCGACCAGATTGGCGGGCGCCTTGGCGAGGAAGCCCTCGTTGGCGAGCTTGCCGTTGGCGCGCGCGACCTCGCTCTCGGCGTTTTTGAGGTCCTTGGCGATGCGGGCGATCTCCTTGTCCACGTCGACCAGCTCGCCCAGCGGCACGAACAGCGCGCAGGGTTCGGTCACGGCGGAGGCGGACTTGGACGGGTTGGGCGCGTCGGCGGCGATCAGCTCCACGGCGCTCGCGCCGGCGAGCCGCGTGAAGTAGCCTTCCGCGGCGGCGAGCGTGCCCGCCCAGTCGCCGTGCGGCTTGAGGATCAGCCGCGCGCGGCGGCCCGGCGCGACGTTCATCTCCGCGCGCAGGTTGCGTACGGCGCGGATGACCTCCATCACGCCCTCCATGCGCGCGGCGTCGGTGGCAAAGTCGTATTCCGGCTTAATCTCGGGCCAGCGCGCGGTGATGAGCATGCCTTCTGCGCCGGGCAGATAGCCGTAGACCTCC
>CALVPU010000174.1 GCA_944353735.1 uncultured Eubacteriales bacterium
TTTCGTCTCATTAAAGTCATCTTTCGGTAAAGGGATTTGCGCCCGCGGCGTCGAAATCAAGCGACAGAAATCTTGACGTCGGGAGGGATCTGCATGCGCCTGAGAATCCGACCGCGCTTTTGCCGCATCGTTATCGCCGTGATGGTCGTCGCCTTCGGCGTCAGCTATGTCGCGTCGCGGCAGAGTCTGGTCGCGGCGGAGCGCGAGCTCGCCGAGGTCAACGCCCGCCGCCAGACCTTGCTCGACGAGGTCGAGGCGCTGAGCGCGGAGCTGGAATTTGCCCGCACGGACGAATACGTCATCCGCGTCGCGCGCGACGAGCTGGGGATGCTGATGCCCGGCGAAGTGCGCTATGTGCGCGCGGAGTAAACCGACCCATCTGAACGCACAAAGCGCGCCGTTCTCCGCCCGGGGAAACGGCGCGCTTTGGCGCGGAAGGGTGCGCGGTTGTCGATTCCCGCCGGTGCGCGGGGAAGCCGCGCCGGCAGCGGAGTGTTGCGGCGGCGCCCGCACAGCGGTTTCCGGCGCAGCGCGCGTTCCGGCGAGAGTCAAGCGCGCGGATTATTCGGGTTGGGATACCAGCGGTTTCCGGCACAGCGCGCGTTCCGGCGAGGAGGAGGGTGCCTCTGCCGGCAAGGCTCAGGGCGCTTCAGCGCGCGGGCAAAGCCTACCGCCGGGGAATTATCCTGCCGATTCAGAGAGCAGCGGCGGTTTTCGCTTCATTTGTCAGATGCGCGCGCTTCACCAGCGGAGGGTTTTTCCGGCGCTCTGCCCGCCCGCTTTGCCGCCATCCGGAAAGCACTTCCGCTGCATTAAAATGCGCATGCGGTCTGGAATTCGCGACCGCATGCGCTGTAAATCTCGATGTACAATTCCCTCATTGCCTGCGCTCTGAACATTATTGCGGCGCTCGCGGCATTCGGGAAATCCGCTGGACGGGAACGCACGAACAGATTCAGATTTGTGCAGGTATGGCGGTTTCCGCTGGGGTCGACCAACTTCCACGTCTTGGCATTTAGGTTGGTTTCAAAGCGGCCTGCAAGCGGTGACTTTTTTATGCCTTCATGCGCTTTTGCCACCGAAGCGCGCATTTCTTCAATATGTTCGCGCGCATACGCCTTGCGCATTTGCGCAAATTGTTCGGTCGCCGCGCGATATTTCCCTGTCCGCGACGCGCCGCCAGCAGCGCCCCGACAATCCGGACAATATCGGCTATTGGTCCCAGCGCGCGCAATATATTCCCTGCCGCAGGTTTCGCAAACCGCGCACACCTTGTTGCAACAGTTTGCGCATTTTATTTGACGAGAGTATATGGTTTCAAATGTTCGACCGCATACGCTGCAAATCTTGGTGTACATACTCATGCTCCATCTATGTATGGATGCTAGATGCCCATCTTTGTTGCGCCTTCGATTCTTTCTAAACAATGTTTTCTGAGACGATCAAGACATACTTGGGTTCGCTCATCTTCTTCGGAAAAAACGCCTTTTGCTTTGCGCGCATCAAGATCTTTTTGGTCTCTTTCAACACTTATCAAAACCATTTCCAGCTTTTCCTTCTGCCGCTTCTGCCTCTGTTTCACCAATTCAGGATTCTTTTCCTCCCACGTAAACAGTATTTCATCGTTTCTCGGATCAGACCAATCCGACATAATCGTCCGATACGGATGTTCCCGCCGCATCCGCTCCGCTTCCACCTTGGCATAGGAGCGATCCATCTGTTCCTTGATCAGCCTGTATGCCACGTAGAACACGCCGAGCCAACTCATCATTTGGATTCCCTCCCCTTCTCATGTTTACGTCAATTATAAACAGCTTCACCTGAATGTCTGCAAAACGGCCCGAGTTCATGCTTTCGCCTCGTGCCCATATTCATAAATCGCATCACTGGGCAGGTCGATTTCGTCATCCCAATAAACACAAGTTCTGGATGAATCCAACTGCACCTGCTGAAACAAACCGGGCACCTGTTGCAGCAAAGAATACCCAGGAAGATTCATATCCTCCTTGACGTCATACAAAACCCGCCTGCCGTCGTCGAAGTCAACGCGCAGACAATAGTCCGGCATGGGCTGAACGCTGCGAATTCTTTGAATCATCCTGTCCACCCCCTATTCCAGCGGCGGCAATTTCCAAATCCTTTGCGCGTCCCACATACTTTGCAGGTCGGTTTGGTGCATGGAAAGCCATTCTCGCACAAGATCTTGCGCTTTCCTTGGCAAGTCGCCCTGCATCATTTCCATGGACTTTATGTTAAATTCACCCATATATTCTCCATAAAGCGCGTGAATGTGGCTGGGCTCATGCTCTTTGGGCTTAAAGAACATCTTGATGACAATCCCATAAAAGCGACTGATTTCCGGCATTAAATCCATCTCCTCCATTTCTATTTCGCGATTTCCACATGAAATTCCTGCAAATCGAGCGGAGAAAGGGAAATATTTTACCGACGGCGCCGCGCGCTTTCCGCCATTGAACTGCGGCTGGCGCGCCTGTGTCAGCGACCGAAGCCCATGCGCTTGAGCCAGCCCTGACACAGCGGGACCCACTGGGCGACGTCGGGGTATTCCGGCGCGAGGCCGAGTCCGTGGGGACCGTCGGGGAAGATGTGCAGCTCGAAGGGCACGCCCTTGGCGGCGAGCGCGCCGGCGAGCAGCAGGCTGTTCTGCACCGGCACGCAGTCGTCGGCGGCGGTGTGCCAGATGAACGCCGGCGGCGTGTCGGCGGTGACGTTCAGCTCGATGGAGAAGCGGCGCAGGAACGCCGGATCGTCGGCGTTCGCGCCGAGCAGCTTCAGCCGCGAGCCGACGTGCGGATAGGCGTAGAGGCTCACCACTGGATAGCAGGGCACGAACACGTCCGGGCGCGACGACAGCCGCTCGATCGGGTCGTCGGCGTTCGGATCGCCGGGACCGTACATCGTCGCGGCGGAGCAGGTCAGGTGACCGCCGGCGGAGAAGCCGAGGATGCCGACCTTGCCGTAGCCCATCGCGCGCACCACGCGGATGGCGCGCAGCGCGTCGGTCACCGGCGCGAGATAGTGGCACGGCGAGACGCGGTAATCCAGCACGTAGGCGGAGATGCCCGCCTCGTTGAGCATTTCGGCGATGGGATAGCCCTCGTGATCGGTGGCCTTCATCTCATAGCCGCCACCGGGGCAGACGACCATCGCGCAGGCGCTGTCCTCAACGCGGTATTCGGTCAGCGAAGGCTGCGCCTGTTCGGGCGATTCGGCGGTGTAGGGCGCGAGCGCGTCGCGCCAGAGGGGAATGAGCTTGTGCATCTGGATTACCTCCTCGAAGGGTCTGCGTTACAGCAGCGGCACCATGTCGCTGAGCCTGCCGAACTTGAGGTCCGGCTGCGTGGAGGACTGGGCGAGCATCTCCTCGGTGGTCTCGCCCGACATGACGAGTATGGACAGCATGCCGCTGCGCCGACCGGTCTCGATGTCGGTGTACAGGCGGTCGCCGACCATCGCCAGCTCGTCAAGCCTGAGGCCCGTGCGGCGCAGCACCGCCTCGACGATGCCTGTATGCGGCTTGCCGACGATCAGGTCCGGACGGCGCCCCGTGGACGCCTCGATGAAGGCGATGATCGCGCCGATGTCGGGCATGAAGCCGGTCTCGGTCGGGCAGTTGAAGTCCGGATGGGTGGCGACATAGGGGAGACCGGCGCGCACGAAGTCGCACACGTCCCACATCTTTTGATAGGTCAGCGTCGTGTCGAAGCCGATGACGACGACTTCGGGATTTTTTTCGTCCACCGCGATGCCGGCCTCGGCGAACTCCGCCTTGAGATATTCGTTGCCCAGCACGAAGCAGCGCTTGCCGGGATACAGCTCGTTGAGCTTTTCGCAGGTCGCCTCGCCGGAGGTCATGACCTTGCTGCGGTCGATGTTCAGCCCCATCTTCGCCAGCTTCTGCACGTAGAAGTTGGCGTTGTGCGAGGAGTTGTTGGTCAGAAACATGAAGTCGCGCCCGGAGGAGACGACCTTGTCGATGAAGTCGAGCGAGCCGTCGATGAGTTGTCCGCCCAGATAGAAGGTCCCGTCCATGTCCAAGAGAAAGCACTTGACGTCTTTTAATTCCATTTTGCCTTTCATCCTTTGCATCGGCGCAGCAGATTGCGCGCCGTTTTTATTCAAATTCGATCTTGCCCGCCGACATGCGCCTGATCGGCGCGAGCACCTCGACGCGGTAGCCCGCCTCGCGCAGCCGGCTTGCGCCGGGTTGGAACATCTTGGCGATCACCGCGCCGACGCCGACGACCTTTGCGCCCGCCGGCTCGAGCAGCCGCAGCGCGCCGAACGCGGCCTCGCCGTTGGCGAGAAAATCGTCCACGATGAGGATGCGGTCGTCCGGGTGCACGAATTCGCACTTCAGCGTCAGCTTGTAGCGCGCATTCTTGGTAAACGAGTACACGTCCGTCTGCAGGATGCCGTCCTGCAGCACGCGCGACGCCGACTTCTTGAGGATGACCATCGGCACCTTCAGCGCCAGCGCAGTCATCAGCGCCGGCGAGATGCCGGAGGACTCGATCGTCACCACGCGCGTGATGCCCTCGCCGTCGAACCGCCGGGCGAACTCCTCGCCCACGGCGCGCATCAGTTCCGGGTCGACCTGATGGTTCAAAAACGAGTCCACGAGCAGCACGCGGTCGTCCAGCGCGCGACCATCGGCGAGGATGCGCCGCCTGAGTTCTTCCATCTTCGCTACCGCCTTTCTTCGTCGTCAGAGGGGTTGTCAGGAACCGGGTCGGGCAGGCGCTCGACGAGCGCCCATTCGACGCGGCGGTCGACGATCTCGGTCACCTGAATGCGCAGCCCGAAACATTCGACCACCGGACGGGCGCCGTCGGCGGGGATCTCGGTCAGCTGGCTGAACACCAGTCCGCCGAGGGTGTCGTACTCCTCGTCGAGGTCAAGCGGCGCGCCAGTCGCCTTGGCAAGCGATTCCAGATCGGTCGAGCCCGCCATGCGCCAGCACTTTTCGCCCAGCGGCATGATGTCCTCGTCCTCATTGGGATCGAATTCGTCGTAGATGTTGCCGACGATCTCCTCCAGCAGGTCCTCGAGCGTGATCAGGCCGCTGGTGCCGCCGTACTCGTCGATGACGATCGCCATGTGCTGCTTCTGGGTCTGCATCTCGCGAAACAGCACGTCCGTGCGCACCGACTCGGGCACGAGGTAGGGCGGGCGGACCAGCGCGCGCACCGGGCGGTCGTCGCCGCGGCAGCGGCTGAGCAGGAAGTCGCGCGAGGTGAGCACGCCGAGGATGTTGTCGATGTTGCCTTCGTAGACGGGAAAGCGCGACAGACCGCTCTCGGCGATGGTGGAGAGCACTTCGTCGGCGGTGGCGTCGGCGTCGATGGCGGTGATGTCCCGCCGGTGGACCATGCAGTCGAAGGCGATCATGCTGTGGAACTCGAAGATGTTCTCGATCATTTCCTTTTTATCGGATTCGATCGCGCCCTCTTCCTCGCCGAGATCCATCATCATGCGGATCTCCTTCTCCGTCACGCGCTCGGCATTTCCGCCGGGACGGATGTGCAGCGGCCGCAGGATCGCGAAGCCGATGCCGTAGGCGGCGACCATGATCGGCGTCAGCACCCGCAGGATGAATTCGGCGGGCGCGGCGAGGCAGCGAATCGCGCCCTGCGGCGCGTGGGCGGCGGCGCTGCCGGGCACGATCAGAGCCAGCGCCATGGCGACCACAGCGTAGACGATCAACAGCGCCAGCACGCACAGCCATACCGGCAGGCGCAGCGCCTCCGCTGCCGCCGGCGCCGCCCAGCTCAGCAGCGAAGCGGCGGACGCCGACATCAGCAGAGCGAACGCCATGCGGAAGTCGCCGCGACCGCGGTCGTAGCGGTCGAGCAGCCGGACCAACCGGCGCGCGGCGGGATCGTCCGCCTTGGCGCGCTCGCGCACGTCGTCCTCGTCGATGCTGGGCATCGCGGCGTTGAGCGCGCAGACGACGGAGGCAAGAAACAGAAACAGGACCGACAGGATACATGGACCGAAGGGGTCTGCCATCCGGGGAACCTCCCTTTGCGATAGAGTGGACGCCGGTCGGCGCCGTCGCTACCATTATAGCATATCCCGGCGCAGTTTCCCAGCACATTCGGAAATTTTATCCGCTTTTCTGCGCCGCAGCGCCTGTTGCCCGCGGCGGCAAAGCGTGCTATAATGGGGAAGGGCTCCTGAAGCGGAGCCGAGGAGGCGGCGATGGCACAGTCGAAGGATCGGGAACTGGCGCGCGCGGTTGCGCGGGACGTCGCGGCGCGCGGCGGGCGCGCGTACTACGTCGGCGGCGTGGTGCGCGACGAGTTGATGGGATTGGACAGCAAGGACGTCGACATCGAGGTCTACGGCGTTTCCCCGCAGGCGCTGCGCGAGGTGCTGGCAGCGCACGGGCGCGTGGTGGAGAAGGGCGCGGCGTTCGGCGTGCTGAGCATCGAGCACACCAACCTCGACGTCGCCATGCCCCGGCGCGAGCGCCGCACCGGCGAGCGCCACCGCGATTTCGACGTTTCGGTCGACCCGTCGCTCACGCCGCGCGAGGCGAGCATGCGCCGCGACTTTACGATCAACGCCATGATGCGCGACGTGCTCACCGGCGAGTGGATCGACTGCTGGAACGGTCGCGCCGACCTCGCCGCGCGCGTAATTCGCTGCGTCAGCGCGGCGACCTTTCCCGAGGATGCGCTGCGCGTGTTTCGCGCCGCCCAGTTCGCCGCGCGGCTGGACGCGCAGATCGAGCCGGAAACGCTGGCGCTGTGCGCGCGCATCGACGTGGCGCAGGTCTCGCACGAGCGCGTGTTCGATGAGCTGTGCAAGGCGCTGCTCAAGGCGGAAAAGCCGTCGGTGTTTTTCCGCGCGCTGGCGCGAATGAACCATCTGCGCGAGTTCTTTCCCGAGGTGGACGATTGCCGGGGCGTGGCGCAGAGCCCAAAGTTCCATCCCGAGGGCGACGTGTTCGAGCACACCATGCTCGTGCTCGATTGCGCCGCCGCGCTGCGCGCGCGCGCGAAGGAACCGCTGGCATTGATGCTCGCGGCGCTTCTGCACGACGTCGGCAAGCGCGCCGCCACGCAGGTGCAGCCGGATGGCAGGATTACCGCCTACGGTCACGAGACGCTGGGCGTGGCGATCGCCGAACGCCAGCTCAGGCGGCTGACGAACAACGCCCGCCTGATCCGCAGCGTCTGCAGCCATGTGGCGCTGCACATGCGCCCGAACATGCTCGCCGCGCACCGCTCGCGCAAGCGCAAGACGCGGGCGATGTTCGACCTGAGCGCCTGTCCGGAGGACCTGATTCTCCTGTCGCGCGCGGATGCCAGCGGCAAGCTCGACGCGCCCTATGACGAATCGCTGGAACGCTTTCTGTTTGAACGCCTCGAGGATTATCGCGCCGTGCTGCGCGAACCGATGGTTACCGGCGCCGACCTCATCGCCGCCGGCCTCAGGCCGGGACCGTCGTTTGCCGTGCTGCTTGACCGCGCGCGGCAGCTGCGCTTTGCCGGTCTCTCGCGCGAAAACGCCCTGCGTCAGGTGCTGGCGGAAGTGTCGGCACTGAAAATGAAGGGAAAGCTGCAAACATAGCCTAAATAAGACGGACTAAAACCATGATTTTCCGGCATTTGATCTCGGTCATGCCGGTTTTTTATGTTAAAAGTTGAATTTACCATGCAGAAACCGGAAAAATCCCCCATTTCAGGGCGCATAGAGGGCTTGACGCGCGAGGAAAACTATGATAAACTAATATACTGCGTTAGTATGGACGAAAATCCGCTTTTGAGGAGTTTGCGGTGAAAAGCGGCGGAATTTCTCCGCTTTTCACAAAAAAATCATCCGAAAATGACAATGGAGGGGCGCGCTTCCCCGAAATTTTACGGCGGGTTCGGTCCTTGTCATGCCGTTCGGCGAAGGACGGCGGTTCGACTTTGGAAGGCAGGGGTGATTGAAGGTATGGTTCATCCGGTGCAAATGGGTAAGCGCACGCGAATGAGTTTTGCCCGCATCGAAGAGGCGCTGGCAGTACCCGATCTGATTGAGGTGCAGAAGAACTCGTACCGAAGCTTTTTGAAGGAAGGGCTTCGCGAGGTGCTGGCGGACGTTTCCCCCATTACCGACTACAGCGAGAGCCTGATCCTAGAGTTCACGGACTATTCGCTGGACGACAAGCCGAAGTACGACGTCGACAAGTGCAAGGAGCGCGACGCGACCTATGCGGCGCCCCTGAAGGTGACCGTCCGCCTGACCAACCGCGATACCCACGAGATCAAGGAGTCCGAGGTGTTCATGGGCGACTTCCCGCTCATGACCGAGCACGGCACGTTCATCATCAACGGCGCCGAGCGCGTCATCGTCTCGCAGCTGGTCCGCTCGCCGGGCGTGTACTATTCCCGCGCGATCGACAAGACGGGCATGGCGCTGTACTCTTCGCAGATGATTCCCAACCGCGGCGCGTGGATCGAGTACGAGACCGATTCCAACGGCGTCGTGTTCGCGCGCATCGACCGCGCGCGCAAGCTGCCGGTGACGGTGCTGCTGCGCGCCATGGGCATCGAGACCGATGAGGAGATCACGCGCCTGTTCGGTACCGACGAGCGCGTGACCGCGACGCTGACGCGCGACGCGCCCTCGGTCAACGACCGCGGCGAACTGCGCTACCACAGCCGCCGCGATCAGGCGCTGATCGAGATCTACAACAAGCTGCGCCCGGGCGAGCCGCCGTCGGTCGAGTCGGCGACGAGCCTGATGAACTCGCTGTTCTTTGATCCCAAGCGCTACGATCTGGCGCACGTCGGCCGCTACAAATATAATAAGAAGATGGCGCTCGCGCAGCGCATCGCCGGACGCAAGCCGGCGGAGGACGTGTTCCACCCGTACACTGGCGAGATCCTCGCCGAGCGCGGCGTGGAGATCTCCCGCGAACAGGCGGAGGCGATCCAAAACGCCGGCGTCAACGAGGTCGTGCTGTCGCTGGGCGAGGAGGAGTTCCGTGTCGTCGGCAACAACTTTGCCTTCATCCGCCCCTTCCTCGAGGGCTTCGACGCCGAGCTGGCGCGCCAATACGATGAGAGCGTCGCGCCGTTCTCCGAGCGCGTGCACATCCCGACGCTGATCGCGCTGGTCGAGCGCGTGCGCGCGGACGGCATGCCCTTCAATCAGGCGCTCAAGGAGGCCGCGAAGAACCTCACGCCCAAGCATGTGCTGGTGGACGACGTCATCGCGTCGGTCAGCTACCAGTTCGGCCTGTTCCACGGATTGGGCGAGGTCGACGACATCGACCACCTCGGCAACCGCCGCCTGCGCAGCGTGGGCGAACTGCTGCAGAACCAGATCCGCGTGGGCCTGTCCCGCCTGGAGCGCGTCGTCAAGGAGCGCATGGCGATTCAGGACGCCGACAAGGTCCGCCCGCAGGATCTGATCAACATCCGTCCGGTGTCGGCGGCGATCAAGGAGTTCTTCGGCTCCTCGCAGCTGTCTCAGTTCATGGACCAGCCGAACCCGCTGGCGGAGCTGACGCACAAGCGCCGCCTGTCCGCGCTGGGTCCGGGCGGCCTCAACCGCGAGCGCGCGTCGTTCGCCGTTCGAGACGTGCACTATTCCCACTACTCGCGCATCTGCCCCATCGAGACGCCTGAAGGTCCGAACATCGGCCTGATCGGCTCGCTGGCGACCTACGCGCGCATCAATGAATACGGCTTCATCGAAGCGCCCTACCGGCGCATCGACAAGGAGACCGGCAAGGTCACCGACATCATCGACTACATGACCGCCGACGAGGAGGACAACTACGTCATCGCGCAGGCGAACGAGCCGCTCGACGAGGAGGGGCGCTTCGCCAACGAGCGCGTGACCGTCCGCCGCCGCGACGAGATCATCGAGGTCGAGGCGTCCCGCGTCGACTACGTCGACGTCTCGCCGCGCCAGCTGATTTCCGTCGCCACGGGCATGATTCCCTTCCTCGAGAACGACGACGCCAACCGCGCCCTGATGGGCTCGAACATGCAGCGCCAGGCGGTGCCGCTGCTCGTGCCCGAGGCGCCCATCGTCGGCACCGGCATCGAATACAAGGCGGCGTGCGACTCCGGCGTGGTGCTGCTCGCTCGCGAGGACGGCGTGGTCACCCGCGTGACCGCGGACGAGATCGTCATCCGCGACGAGAACAATGTCGACCATCGCTACAAGCTGCAGAAGTTCACGCGCTCCAATCAGGGCACGTGCATCAACCAGCACCCGATCGTCTCCGAAGGCGAGGTCGTGCGCAAGCGCCAGCCCATCGCCGACGGCCCGTCGACCGATCAGGGCGAGATCTCGCTCGGGCGTAACGCGCTGATCGGCTTCATGACCTGGGAAGGCTACAACTACGAGGACGCCGTCCTGCTCTCCGAGCGGCTGGTCAAGGAGGACGTCTATACCTCCATCCACATCGAGGAGTACGAGTCCGAAGCGCGCGACACGAAGCTCGGTCCGGAGGAGATTACCCGCGACATCCCCGGCGTCGGCGAGGACGCGCTGCGCGACCTGGACGAGCGCGGCATCATTCGCATCGGCGCGGAGGTGCGCGCCAACGACATCCTCGTCGGCAAGGTCACCCCGAAGGGCGAGACCGAGCTGACCGCCGAGGAGCGCCTGCTGCGCGCCATCTTCGGCGACAAGGCGCGCGAGGTGCGCGATACGTCGCTGCGCGTGCCGCACGGCGAGTTCGGCATCATCGTGGACATCAAGATCTTCACGCGCGAGAACCGCGACGAGCTGTCGCCGGGCGTCAACCAGATGGTGCGCGTCTACATCGCGCAGAAGCGCAAGATCTCCGTGGGCGACAAGATGGCCGGTCGCCACGGCAACAAGGGCGTCGTGTCCCGCATCCTGCCGGAGGAGGACATGCCGGTCCTCGCCGCCGGGACGCCGCTGGACATGGTGCTGAACCCGCTGGGCCTCCCGTCGCGAATGAACAGCGGACAGGCGCGCGAGGTGCACCTCGGCCTG
>CALVPU010000175.1 GCA_944353735.1 uncultured Eubacteriales bacterium
TTGCGAATCTGGTCGCCGCAGCACCACAGCGACAGGCCATTCTCATTTGTAAGGTCGTCGCGGATACGACCGACGAACACCAGATCCTGATCGCTGGTCTCGAGCGGCATCGGATAGCGCTTGGCGGCGAGGTCGTCGACCAGACGGCATCCCGGCGCGCTGGCGATGGCGGCGCGCGCTTCCGCCACGGGGATCTTGCGCTCGGTCACCAGCGTCGCGCTGATCGAGTGGGAGCGCAGCACCGGCACGCGCACGCAGGTGCAGGTCACGCGCAGATCGGGTTGGTGGAGGATCTTGCGCCCTTCGTTTTGCATCTTCATCTCCTCGGTGGTATAGCCGTTGCCGGAATCCGAGCCGATTTGGGGAATGACGTTGAAGGCGATGGGGTAGGGGAATGCAGCGGCGGCGGGCGCTTTTCCCTCGGCGTAACCGCGCACCTGCGCCTCCAGCTCGGCGAGACCCGCCGCGCCCGCGCCGGATACGGCCTGATAGGTGGAGGCGACGATCGCGCGAATCGGCGACAGGCGGTGAAGCGCCGCGATGGCGGTCAGCGTGATGATCGTCGAACAGTTCGGATTGGAGATGATGCCGCGGTGCTGCGCCGCGTCCTCCGGATTGATCTCGGGAACGACCAGCGGCACGTCGTCGCGCATGCGAAATGCGCTGGAGTTGTCGACGAACACCGCGCCGGCAGCCGTGATGGAGGGCGCCATTTCACGCGCGAGGTCTGCCTGCGCCGCGCCGAGAACGATGTTCATGCCCGCGAACGAGGCGGGCGTTGCCTCCTCGACGGTCAGCGCGTTGCCGGCGAACGGCAGCTGTTTGCCGGCGCTGCGCGCGCTGGCGAGCAGGCGGAGCGTGCCGATGGGGAAACGGCGCTCTTCGAGCACCCTGAGCATCTCGCGTCCGACCGCGCCGGTCGCGCCGAGGATGGCGACATTGTACTTTTTCATGATTCCACCCGATCTCTCTTTGTAGTGATTGCGCCGCGTGGGCGGCGTTTCATCCGATAAGGCAGCGTATGCGGCGGACTGTGCGCGGGTTCATGCGCGGACGCCGGCGAAGAACAGCTGCGGGTCTGCCTTGCGCAGATCGCGGGCATGGGCGTGCATGCCGTCGGCGGAAAGCGGTTCGGTCAGGTACGCCGGTGCGCCGCCGACTTCGCCGATGCGTTCAGCCTGTACGCCGAGCGGCGCGCTCGTGCGCACGTAATAGCGCCGGACGAGGTGGGAATTGTCCACTTCAGCGCGGCGCAGCGGCGCCCCGAGCGGGTCAATCGCTCCGTCGATCAGGTCGCGCAGTCCCATGACGACGTTGAATGCGGTGGGCGACTTTCCGGCGCCTTGCCCAAAGAAGTATTGCAGGCCGGCACTGCGCTCGACGTAGCCGATCAGGTTGTCGTTGCGGTGCACGGCGGCTTCCAGATCGCCGGGCAATACCAGCGTCGGCTCCACGCAGGCGGCGAGATGGTCGCCATCGAGGCGGTCGGCGCGGACCAGCAGCCGGCAGACGCGGCGCATCTGCTGAAAGAGGCGCACGTCTCCGAGCGCAATGGTGCGGATGCCGGCGACGTCGACGTCTGCCGGGCGCAGGATGGCACCAAGGCCGACGGCGGCGGCGACGCAGAGCTTGGCGCGCGCGTCGCCGCCGTCGATGTCCGCGCTGGGATCGGCCTCGGCGTATCCGGCGCGCTGCGCCTGCGCGAGCACGTCGGCGAAGTCTGCGCCCTCGACCTGCATGGTATCGAGGATGAGATTGGTCGTGCCGTTGACGATGCCGAACAGCGACTGCATCCCGCCAGTGCGCGCCGCTCGAGCGAGGTTGAACAGGTAGGGGATGCCGCCGCCGACGCTGGCGTCGATCTTCAGGCGCGCGCCGCCAGCCCGCGCCGCTTCCAGCAGCTCCTCCAGATGCTCGGAGAGCATCAGCTTGTTGGCGGTGACGACGTCCTTGCCGGCGCGCAGCGCGCGCAAGACGTATTCAAGCGCCGGATGCTCGCCGCCCATGACCTCGACGACGGCGTCGATGCGCGCGTCGCCGAGGATGTCGTCGATGGCGCGCGTGGCAAGGCTGCCGAGTTCTGGAATTTCGCGGCGCACGAGCACGCGCCGCACCTCAATGTCCGCGCAAGCGGACAGCTGTTCGCGCACGCCGGAACCTACCGTGCCGATGCCCAGCAAAGCGATCTTCATGGGAAGAACTCCCTTCGTCCGTCCCGTGGGGACGGCGTCTGTAATCTACAGACAATATACCACAGAAAACGGCGTTTGTCAAAGGAAGATGCGGTTACGCCGCCAGTCACGGCTTGGCGTGGGGCTTAAAGATCAGGGCGTTGAGTAGCCCGAAGAGGATGGCGGCGGAGATGCCCGCGGCGTTGCGCGTGACGCCGCCCGCCAGCGCGCCGAGCAGGCCATAGCGGTTGACCGCCTCAATGGCACCCATGGCGAGCGAATAGCCGAAGCCGCACAGCGGCACGGTGGCGCCGGCGCCGGCAAAGTCAACCAGCGGCTTGTAGATGCCCAGTCCTGTGAGGACGACGCCGCTGACGACGAACAGCACGAGGATGCGCGCGCTGGTGAGCTTGGTGGTCTGCATGAGGATCTGCCCGATGGTGCAGATCAGGCCGCCAACGGCGAACGCTTTGACGTAGATCAGCAACTGACTCATACCGCGCCTCCTTCGATGCACACCGCATAGGAAATGCCGGGAATGCTCTGCCCCTGCTGGCAGCTGACGGGGCTGAGCATCGCGCCAGAGCCGGCGACCAGCACGCGCTTGAGTTCGCCGGAGCGGATGCGCTTTATCAGCCATCCGCAGCTGACGGAGGCGACGCAGCCGCATCCGCTGCCGCCGGCATGGGAATCCTGTTCTTGAAAGAAGATGCTCGCGCCGCAGTCGACGAGCTTTTCGTCGGGCATCTGCACGTCGGCGCGATGAAACAGCTCCATGAGGATGTTCCTGCCAATCCAGCCGAGGTCGCCCGTGGCGATGAGGTCGTAGTCGGCGGCACTGCGCCCCGTGTCCTCGAAGTGCGCCGCGATGCAGGCGCACACGGCGGGGGCCATCGCTGCGCCCATGTGGTTGGCGTCCTTGATCTCGAGGTCGATCACGCGACCGATCGTGCCGCTGGCGATGCGCGGTTCGCCTGCGCCGCCTGACCGGGCAAGCAGGGCGCAGCCGCACGCTGTGGTCGTCCAGCTTGCCTGTGGCGGACGCTGATTGCCCATCTCCACGGGGAATCGGAATTGCCGCTCGGCGGTGCAGTAGTGGCTGGAGGAGACGCAAACGGCATTGTCGAGATAGCCGCCGGAGACCAGCGCGGCGCCGAGGATCAGCGCCTGCACGAACGTCGAACAGGCGCCGTACAGCCCGAGGAAGGGAATGCCCAGCGCACGCGCAGCGAAGCTCGAGGCGATGATCTGCCCGTTGAGGTCGCCGCTCAGCATCGCCTGCGTGCGTTCCGGCGCGAGTCCGGCGGCGTCGAGCGTGCGCTCCACGGCGCGGCAGACCATCTCGCTCTCCGCGAGTTCCCAGCTCTTTTGACCGAGCAGGTCGTCCTCCAGAATCACGTCAAACCATGCGCGCAACGGCCCCTTGCCTTCCTTGGGTCCGACGATCGACGTCTGCGCGGTGATGGCGACGGGCACGTCAAACGCGAGCGTCTGCGCGCCGAGACGGCTCACATCAACCACCCCCGAATCGCCCAGTAGACGACGCCGACCGCGATGGACGCCGTGATGCCGTAAACCAGCACCGGACCGGCGATCGTGAACAGCTTTGCGCCGATGCCGAGCACGATGCCTTCGCGGCGGAATTCCATCGCCGGAGCGCAGACCGAGTTGGCAAAGCCGGTGATGGGCACGATGGATCCCGCGCCGGCGTACTTGCCAATGCGGTCGTAGACGCCCAACCCGGTCAGCAGCGTGCCGAGGAAGATGAGCACCACCGACGTGAACATCGGCGCGGTTGCCTCGCTCAGTTCCAGGCGTTCGCCCAGCGCGCCCAGCGCCTGTCCGAGCGTGCAGATGGCGCCGCCGACCCAAAATGCGCGCAGGCAGCCGCGCAGGTGGCGGCTGTGCGGGGTCATGCGGGCGACCAGCCGGCGGTATTCGTCCGGCTTGATGGGATTTTTCTGCGTCATGTCCTGTCCTCCTTCTGTGTGCGTGCGCTGTGCCGCCCTGAGCGGCTGGGGAAACGGATCTCGTGTTCGGCGGGCGCGCGTGCGGAGAGCAGCGCGGTCTGCGGAAGGTCGTGATGGCTGTGAATCATCCGCAGATCCCTCCTCCCGCGCGCCTGACCAGCGACGCGCCTGCGAAGATGGACGATTGCGGCGATTTGGGCGGGAGCATCAGCGCGAGGACGACCAGCGCGGCGATGAGGCCGGCGATCAGCAGCACGAATGCGGCGCGTTCGACGCTTTGCATGGTTCTTCGCCTCCTGAAATGATGTCGCTCCTATTCTTGACGGAATGCGCCGCGATTATGAAAGCGCAAAAAAAGAGCGCCCGGAAAGGCGCTGAAAGCGTGCGGCGGCAATTCTCATGCCGTCTTTGAATTTGGCTGCAGATGCTCGCACAATCGATGCGCGCGTTCCTGCGCACGGAAGCCGCCCTTTTTCATTCAACCGCGAGCAGCCGTGCGGTCTCCACGCCCTCGAGGCGCTGCAGCGCGTCGATCATGCGTTCGACGGGTTCCGCGGCATCGGAGAGGTCCAGCGTGAGCATGATGCTCGCCTGACCGTGGATGGGCAGACTCTGCGTGATTGTGAGGATGTTGGCGCTGAAGGCGGACAGGGCGTTGAGCACGCGCGAGAGGATGCCCGCCTCGTGCGCCAGTGCCAGCATCAGCGTGGCGCGCCTGCCGATGTTGAGTTCGGACGGCTCGATGATCCTGTCGCGATATTTATAGTAGGTGCTGCGCGAGATGCCGGCGCGGCGGACGGCGTCGCTGACCTGCGTGCAGGCGCCCGTCTCCAGCAACCGCCGCGCAGCGAGCACGCGCAGGAAGTAATCCGGCAGCGCCGAGCGCTCGACGATGAGGTAGTTCTTGAGCATGTCGTCGTCCTCCTGTTCGGGAAAGCTGGTCACAGGGTGCGCACGGTGTCCGTGCGGATGAGGCCGCGCGTGACGCGGTAGAGCAGCAGACTGCCCGCCAGCAGCGCGGCGCCGTTGAACGCCATCAACGCAGGAATGCCGGTAAATTCGCAGATTACGCCGCCGAGCAGGCTGCCGACGATGCGTGCTGCGCCGAACGTGGTCAGGGAAAGCATGCTCTGCGCCGCGCCGCTGAGCTCGGGCGCCACGCGCCGCGCCAGATAGAGCGCCGGGAAGAACTCAAAGCACGCCAGCACCGTGACGCCCGGAATCTGAAAGAGGAGGATTGGCAGCGCGCTCGTGCTCAGCGCCAGACCCAGCCAGCGCACACCGTTGGCGATCGCGCCGACCAGCAGCCAGTTCCAGATGTTTGTCCAGCGGGCGATGCGGTCGCCGAAGTAGAGAAACGGCAGCTCCGCCAGCACCGACAGCAGCGTGATCCAGGAAACGGTGGCGTTGTCCATGCCGAGGTCGCCCAAGTGCTTGGAGAAAAACGACATGTAGAACTGCGAGGTGATCGTGATCAGGAAGATGATGGCGTACAGCCAGCGCAGGTGCCGGTCGGCGAACAGCCGCGTCAGGGGAATCTTTTCGCGCCGGTGCTGGTGACCTTCGACGTTCGGCATCGTGAACGTGACGGTCATCGCCGCCAGATAGACCGCGCCCATCAGCGGGTAGAGATTGTTCAGGGAATGCGACAGCAGTGCGCCGACGAGCAGCGCGCCCGCCTGGTAGCCGACCGTGCCCAGCAGGCGGATGGGACCGTACTCGCGGCGCGCCTCGCGCGTGTACTCCAGCGCGATGGTCGTCGCCAGCGGCTGCGCGGCGGTGCTGAATACCGTATAGCCGCTCACCGCGGCGAGCAGCGCGAAAAATCCGGTCGCGCGCGGCACGAGCAGGCACGACGCGGACAGCAGCGCCAGCATCGCGGCAAGCATGTAGCGCTTCTTCGGCACGCGGTCCGTCATCGAGGCGAGCAGCGGCGCGAATGCCAGCGCGACCAGCGTGGGAATGCTCGTCAGAAGCCCGATGCGGCTGTCTGAAAGGCCGATCTCGCCGTAAAATTTGGGAACAAAGGTGGACATGCCGGTGGCGATGAAATAGATGAAATGGTAAACGAACAGTGCTCCATAGCGCATATTCGATCCCCCGCGATCGTTTTGTTCCTGAAATCATTGTAACATGATGCTGTCCTGAAATCAAGGGGATTGGCGCAGCCGGTGGAAAAATGTCGTTGCACTGCGCGCACAACCTTTACATTTGCGCCGGCGGGCGGTATAATGGTGGTCAATGGGGATGCGAAGGGACGGATCAACGCCATGCTCTACATTGCCAACGACGCGCTCGATCCCGCCTACAATCAAGCGTTTGAGGCGTGCGCGTTTGAGCTGCCGCTCCGCGAGGACGTGCTGCTCGTCTGGCGCAACCGCCGCGCGGTGGTCTGCGGCCGCTATCAGAACCTCTATCAGGAAACCCATTTGCCTACGGCGGCGGTGCGCGGCGCGGCGCTGGTGCGGCGCACAACGGGCGGCGGATGCGTCTATCACGATCCGGGCAACGTCAACTACACGTGGATTACCGACGCGCGCGACGGCGCCTGCGAGCGCGTGCTCGCGTGCGTGATGGACGTGCTGCGGCAGATGGGCGCGCCGGTCGAACCGCTCGGCGCCGGCGGCATCGCCGTCGCGGGCCGCAAGGTTTCCGGCAGCGCGCGCCGCGTGGCGAACGGGCGGCTGCTGCACCACGGTACGCTGCTGGTCGACGCGGATCTGGGGGCGCTGCGCAGCCTTGCCAACGGTCACAGCGCGTGCTACCGCTCGCGGGCGATCCGCTCTGTGCCGGCGCCGGTAGCAAATCTGTCTGCATGGCTGGGCGGCATGGACGCCGCGACGCTGGCGGAGAGGTTGGTTGCAGCCTTTGCGCCTGAGCGCATTGCCCCAGACCTCGCGGGGCGCGCAGAGGCGCTGGCGCAGTCGCGCTACCGTGCGTGGTCGTGGACGTTTGGCAAATCGCCGAAGTTTGTCTTTGAGCGTGCCTTTGACGCCGGCGGCGCGCCGATGTGCGTCCGCTATGCCGCCGAGCGCGGCGAGATCCGTCAGATCCATGTCGAGGGCGAAGGCGGCGCGCGCGTCGCCCGGGCGCTGAACGGCGCGCGCCTGGCGCTGGACGAGGTGCGGGCGCGGCTTTGGGACGCGATCGCAGATGAAGCCCGCGCGCAGGCGCTGCTGGAAAACCTGTTCTGACGGTAAGCAGGCGTTTTAAAACGAACTCCCAAAACGCGGATGATGAGGAGAGTTGCGATGAAGATCGAAGTGACGATGCCCAAAATGTCGCCGGAAATGCGCAGCGGCGTGCTCTGCGCATGGCTCAAGGGCGAAGGCGATCGCGTTCGCAAGGGCGAAGCGCTGTTCGAGGTGGAGACGGAAAAGGTGGTCTGTCAGGTTGAGGCGGAGCGCGACGGCGTGCTCGTGCGCCTCCTTGCCGAGGAGGGTGACGACATGCCGGTCGGCGCGGTGCTCGCCGAGATGGAGGCGCAGCCATGAGCGCGCGCCCGGAGTGGCTCAAGGTGCGCTTCAACCGCGAGGCGGTGGACGAGGTCGCCGACCTGATGGCGAAATTCGGCCTCAACACCGTCTGCCGCGAGGCGAATTGCCCTAACCGCGGTGAGTGTTGCGCCCGTCGCACGGCGACGTTTTTGATTCTTGGCGGCAACTGCACGCGCAACTGCCGCTTCTGCAACATCGCCTGTGGCGCGCCGGAGCCGGTCGATCCTGAGGAACCGGAGCGGGTGGCGCGCGCGGCGGCGGAGCTCAAGCTCCGGCACGTGGTGGTGACGAGCGTCACGCGCGACGATTTGCCCGACGGCGGCGCGGCGCACTTTGCCCGCGCGATTTGTGCGATCCGCGAGCGCCTGCCCGGCGCGACAGTGGAGGTGCTGATTCCCGACTTCAAGGGTGACCGCGCCAGCCTCGACGCAGTGATGGCGGCGCGACCGGACGTACTCAATCACAACGTGGAGACCGTGGCGTCGCTGTACGCCGCCGTGCGCCCGCAGGCGCGCTATGCGCGCTCGCTCGAAGTGCTGCGCTACTGCAAGGCGGCGGCGCCGGACGGGCTTACCAAGACAGGGTTCATGGTCGGTCTGGGCGAGACCGAGGCGCAGATCGCCGCGCTGCTCGACGACGTACGCGCCACAGGCTGCGATTTGCTGACGATCGGGCAATACCTGCCGCCCACGCCGCAGCACGCGCCGCTGGCGCGATACGTGTCGCCCGAGGAGTTTGAGCGCTACCGCCGCATGGCGCTGGAGAGAGACTTCCGCTACGTCGCCAGCGCGCCGCTGGCGCGCAGCTCCTACCGCGCGCAGGAGGCGGTGGAAGCGGCGCGCGCCCGACCGTGATCCTCGTCGATTCCGGCTCGTGTGACGCCTGCGAGAACTTCGCGCTGGAAGCCTATCTCGCCGGAGAACGCGATCTCGGCGATGCGGCGCTGATGCTCTGGCAGACGGAGCCGACGCTGATGCTCGGTCGCTATCAGGATGCGCGGCTGGAGATCGATCTGGCGCGCGCGCAGGCGGAAGGCGTGGCGGTTGTGCGGCGCCCGTCGGGCGGCGGCACGATTTACACCGATCGCGGCGGCTGGCAGTTCAGCGTGATCGACCGCGCGCCGGATGCGGGCATTCGCTTTGACAAGTACATTGCGCCGGTGGTTGAAGCGCTGCGGGCGATGGGCGTGCCGGCGGCGTTCAACGGACGCAACGATCTGGTCGCCGGCGGACGCAAGTTCTCCGGAAACGCGCAGTACCGGATTGCGGGCGCGGCGGTGCACCATGGTTCGCTGCTGTTTTCGACCGACCTGTCGCGCATGGAGGCGTTGACGACGCCGCCGCGCGAAAAGCTGCGCTCCAAGGGGATTCGCTCGGTGCGCGATCGCGTGGTTAACCTCTGCCAGTTCATGGCGCCGGACATGACCGCCGAGGCGTTTGGACGGGAACTGCTGCTGCGGCTCGCGGCGGGCTGCGCCCATTATGCGCTGGACGATGCGGATCGCGCGCGCGTTCGCGCCATCGCGTCGCAGCGCTTTTCCGGTTGGGCGCGCGTGTTTGGCGATGCGCCGCCGTTCGAGCTAGAGCGCACGGCGAAGCTGGCGGGCGGTTGGGCGACGTTCCGGCTGGACGTTCGCCGCGGCAGGATCGCGCGCTGCGACGTGTCGGGCGACTTTTTTGCCACGGTCGGCGCCGATGCGATCGACGCCGCGCTGCGCGGCTGTCCATACCGCGAAGCCGACGTGTGTGACGCGCTCGTGCGCGCGGGGCTGGACGGCGCGATCTATCGCGTTGGGGCCGCAGAACTGGCGCGCGCGATCGTCCCCGGCAACGGCGCGGAGTAAGCGAAGGGATAAATTCAGGAGGAATGGCGCTTGGAAAGCGGAAACGACGTTCGGGAGCGGCTGATTGCCGCGGGAATTCGCGAGCTGGGCGAGCATGGCGTCGCAGGGTTTTCGCTGCGGCGCATCGCGCAGGCATGCGGCGTCTCCTGCGCGGCGCCCTACCGCCACTTTCGCGACAAGCAGGCGCTGATCGACGCCGTTGCCGACGCGATCAACCGCGACTGGTTCGAGCGGCAGTCGCGCGCGCTGCAAGCGGCGGACGGCGGCGTGGCGGACCAGCTCAGGACGGTCTGCAAGGAGTATCTGCGCTTTCTGCGCGACAATCCGGCGTTCTGCGCGCTGATTACGCAGCGCGATGAGGACTCTGGAAAGTGGCGCTTGAACCGGCTGTTTGACCGCTCGTCGATGACCAAGCGCCTCATCGCCCGCTATGCGCAGGAATACCGCATGGGCGCGGAGGAGGTCTATGCGCGCGTCTACGCCGTCCGCGCCATGCTCTACGGCGCTGCGATGATGAACCAATACGACGATATGCGCCTGACCGACGCTTCCCTTGCGGCGCTGGAAAGGATCATCGACGCCGAGATTGCGCGCCGCACGCCGGATGAATCTGACCCTGAACGGGGCAAAGAAGGACTCGACAGCGCGGGGAATTTGTGATATAATGATTTCCAGTTAACAGCGTTAACGTGTTCGGCACGATTGGAGGAAGGGACTTTGAACAACAACTTCATCATCTTGACGGATTCTTCCTGCGACCTTCCGGCGGCGATGGCGGAACAGCTGCAGGTCGAGGTGCTTCCGCTCACCGTCTACATCGAGGGAGATACCTATCGCAACTATCTCGACGGGCGCGAGATCGGCTTTCATGAGTTCTATCAGCGGCTGCAGACCGCCAAGAACGTCAAGACCTCCGCGGTCAATCAGGCGCAATTCATGGAGATTCTCGAGCCGCTGGTTGCCGCTGGCAACGATGTGCTCTATCTGGGCTTTTCGTCGGGTTTGAGCGGAACCTACAATGCCGGCGCGCTCGCGGCAGAAGAGATTGGCGCGCGCTATCCGGAACGCAAGGTCTACGCGGTGGACACGCTGTGCGCTTCGCTGGGCCAGGGCATGCTGGTCTACCTCTGCTGCATGAAGAAGCGCGAGGGCGCGTCGATCGAGGAGGTTCGCGATTACGCCGAGGCGAACAAGCTGCACCTGTGCCACTGGTTTACGGTCGACGATTTGATGTTCCTCAAGCGCGGCGGCCGCGTCAGCGCCGCTACGGCGATCGTCGGATCGATGCTGAGCATCAAGCCGGTCATGCACGTCGACGACGAGGGGCACCTGATTAAGGTCGATACCGCGCGCGGGCGCAAGGCGTCCATTCGCGCGCTGGTTGCGGAGATGGAGCGGCGCGGCATGGATCTGGGGAACCAGCACATCTTCATTTCTCACGGCGATTGCGAGGACGACGCCAACTATCTCGCCAAGCTGATCCGCGAGAAGTTCCCTGTGCAGGACATCACGATCAACTATGTCGGTCCGGTGATCGGCGCGCATTCCGGTCCCGGAACGCTGGCGCTGTTCTTTCTGGGCACGCAGCGCTGAGATGGCGATGCGCTTTGAAGGCGGGTTTGTCCCGCCTTCTTTCTTTGCGCGCAAAGCGCTGGAAACTAAAGCAAACATCCTGTTTTCGTAAGCGATCGTTTGAAAAACTGCGCATTCAAACAATGAAAGAGCGGCGCACTTGTGCGCTCTGAAATTTTTTATCAAAAATCGTAAAAAAGGGGTTGACAACGCATTCTTCGCATGCTATACTATAGTCACAAAAGCAAACGAGCTACCGGAAAAGGCAAGATCAACATTCGACTCGCATAGCCGGAACAGAGGCCTTTGAAGGTACAGGTTGCAATAACAGCGAGGGAGGCGATTCCATTGTACCACAATGAAAGCAACGAACAACCCATCGCCTGCATCGCCCGCACGGAGACGATCTGATCAATCTATTTCATGAGACCTGATCGCAGTGCAAGCGATGTACCTTCGGACCAAGCAATCGCGAATTCGATCCAACAGAGTTGTCAGGAGTGCGAAACCAATCGGCACATTCTTGGATACAGAGTCGCTGCAAGGACATGAGCGCAAATCGTTTGAAGTTCCTCTTCAATGTTTGTCGAAAAAGTGTAGTTGTGTTATGAAGTCGTGACGCAGATACGCAGATGAACCCTGATGGGATTTATACGACTTGCATTCGTAAATCGATGCTTCAGATAGAGTTGCTGAATAGGCAGAAACGACAACGGTTTCTTCACATCTGGTCATTCGATTTGCAGCGGTTATTCTAATTGGTTGTCCTTGTTTCTTGGCGACAGCGAACGAGAGAATGTGGATAAGGTCGCAATCTGACCAAACTTGTGGATTTGACAGCGATGCACAAAGCGGCAAACCGTGTAAGGATGTTCGAGAGGAAGATGAGATTCGGAATCGTTGAAGGCCGTGAGGCAGGACGACGAAGGTTCTGATCGATAAATGCCGGTTTGCACAGTAGTCGAAGGTCGGAAAGTACCGCGAAATCATTTGGTTCATCTTCTTTCGTAGTTTACCGAGGATTGAACGCGGGCGATGCAGGCACCATGAAAATCACTCCCCAAGAGTGGGAAAGGATATGTATAATTGAATATTAAGGAATAGGCCCGCCGAGATGCTCGGCGGGTCATAATATTATCGTGGTATAGACAAGCCGACAGTGTTTCGACTTTGAGAAAGCGCACCGCCTGACAGGGCAAAATCGCCGCCGCCTTTCTGCACTGACAGGGCGATTTTGCGGTTGCAGGCTTTTCAGCGGGTCCTGACTCGTTCAGTTCAGGCGCACAAGTTCGAGCGTTTCGTAGCGCGTGTCGAACTGCGCGGACGTCAAGCCGGTTCCATCCAGTTCGACCTCGCCTTCCTGATTGTCGTAGGGATCGGCGCGGTCACAGTACGCGGGCGGGTTGAAGTCGGTCTGATAGCGGGAATTGGCGACCATGCGGAAGGGGTCGAGGTTGCCGAAGTAGAATTTCCGCATCGCCTCGTCGCCAGCGCGATGAGCGCTGCCGCCGTAACTCGGGTCGCAGAACAGCCAGCCGAATGGCTCGACGTAGAACTGTGCCCAATCATGACAGCCGGCGCTGCGCTCGTCGACTGCCAGGCCCGACTGCCAGCGCGCCGGTATGCCTGCGCAGCGGCACAGCGCGATGAACAGCAACGCCTGGATGCCGCAGTCACCCTTGCCATTGAGCGCGCAGTAATCCGCATGGCGATCAATGAGGAAGTAGGGGCGCATGAAGGAATAGCGGATCTGCGTGGTGATATAGTCGTAGAAGCGC